>NC_006392.1 GCF_000011085.1 Haloarcula marismortui ATCC 43049 | reverse complement strand
TCACAGTATTATCGGCTTCAACCCCACGAGGGTCCGTCTGTAACTAACGTAGTATTGGATGTTCATTGTTATAGCGGTGCTTCAACCCCACGAGGGTCCGTCTGTAACGCTTTCGGGAAGGACGAACGGGTCGTCGTCGGCGACGCTTCAACCCCACGAGGGTCCGTCTGTAACCGGCCACTGGCACGACCCGAGCATCGACTATGTGCTGCTTCAACCCCACGAGGGTCCGTCTGTAACAGGCCATACCAACGCAGTCCCTGATTGAGCAAGTGGCTTCAACCCCACGAGGGTCCGTCTGTAACGCATCGTCGGTCTCCCGTGGGTCGTCAACAAATTCGCTTCAACCCCACGAGGGTCCGTCTGTAACTATTCCGTAGCAACAAGGACGGCTGGGCGCTCGTCCAGCTTCAACCCCACGAGGGTCCGTCTGTAACACCCGTCCAAACTGGCGGACCACAAAGACGCTGTCCTCGCTTCAACCCCACGAGGGTCCGTCTGTAACTGGGATGATGGAACCCATACCGCTAATCTCGCTAATGGCTTCAACCCCACGAGGGTCCGTCTGTAACGCCGACATCGTCGTCCATCGCCGCCGGGTCCGCAAGCTTCAACCCCACGAGGGTCCGTCTGTAACCCGCCGAGTACACCACCCAAGGCGGTCCTTCGACGGGCTTCAACCCCACGAGGGTCCGTCTGTAACGATCCCAGCAGGTCCGGGATCGAGTGCGAGAGTGTGCTTCAACCCCACGAGGGTCCGTCTGTAACGTCAGGAAAGGTCTACATGAGCAACAAGTGGGCGGGGCTTCAACCCCACGAGGGTCCGTCTGTAACCGTCCCGTCGCCGAGCAACCCGTTGATGGTGTCGAGCTTCAACCCCACGAGGGTCCGTCTGTAACGAGCGAACGACCGCGGCGTGCACTACGATGCGCTCCAGGCTTCAACCCCACGAGGGTCCGTCTGTAACACTATAAGTCCAGAGTGCCATGATGGTACTATGGTGCTTCAACCCCACGAGGGTCCGTCTGTAACCCAGTCGCGCACCTCCTCCTCGGGGTAGACGTAGTCGCTTCAACCCCACGAGGGTCCGTCTGTAACTCTGCGAATGGTGCGACCTAACACCCATATCGTTCTTGCTTCAACCCCACGAGGGTCCGTCTGTAACCCGGATACACGTAGATGTCATCGGGCCCACTGCGGATGCTTCAACCCCACGAGGGTCCGTCTGTAACGCGACGGTAACAGTGACCCACAGTCGACGCCGTCGCTTCAACCCCACGAGGGTCCGTCTGTAACCGGACCCTCGCGCCACTCAATCATGTACCGGTCGTTGCTTCAACCCCACGAGGGTCCGTCTGTAACCGTCGGGCTGCTGACCGCGCTGGGGAGTGTGGCGATGCTTCAACCCCACGAGGGTCCGTCTGTAACCGCGGCCGAATAGCAGTGTCCCAAACAACCTCATGCTTCAACCCCACGAGGGTCCGTCTGTAACGAGGCACACAAACGCGACGTGGATAGTTCAATCAAGCTTCAACCCCACGAGGGTCCGTCTGTAACGAGGACGATGGTGAGGACAGTGCGGAGGCCGTCCAGCTTCAACCCCACGAGGGTCCGTCTGTAACTGGGCGAAATTTCGGCGTCGTCGATAGGGTAGTAGAGCTTCAACCCCACGAGGGTCCGTCTGTAACCTGTCTATCTACGGCATGGCCGAACACGTCCCACTGGCTTCAACCCCACGAGGGTCCGTCTGTAACGATTGACGACGGCGTGTGCCCGTGGTGTGACGAGTACGCTTCAACCCCACGAGGGTCCGTCTGTAACGGTATCCGAGATGACCTCTTAGCAGTACATATCAGGCTTCAACCCCACGAGGGTCCGTCTGTAACAGTCGACGACCATTCCCAGCCGCCGAAGCGGTCGAAGCTTCAACCCCACGAGGGTCCGTCTGTAACCCTGTTCGACGGCCTGAACAATATCCTCGCGCTGTTTGCTTCAACCCCACGAGGGTCCGTCTGTAACGCGGCGGTCGGGAACTGGAGCCACTCGTCTTGCTCGCTTCAACCCCACGAGGGTCCGTCTGTAACCAGGACGGCGATGTCAAAGGGCTCGTGGATATGGCAGCTTCAACCCCACGAGGGTCCGTCTGTAACGGTCTTGTCCTCCGGGATACCGTCGCCGCCGTCGGGGCTTCAACCCCACGAGGGTCCGTCTGTAACCGACGGCCTCGTACCCCACCACGCGCGAGGAGTACCAGCTTCAACCCCACGAGGGTCCGTCTGTAACAGTTTCCGAGCAGGCTGGTGCGCGCGTAGATGTTTCCGCTTCAACCCCACGAGGGTCCGTCTGTAACTTCGCGTAGTTGTCGCCGCATCTGTACCGTGATCCGCTTCAACCCCACGAGGGTCCGTCTGTAACGCAAGGACACATCTCTCGCGTGACGCCGTGCCGGCCGCTTCAACCCCACGAGGGTCCGTCTGTAACGATCGTCAGCGCGTCCTTCGCCGCCGTGAGTGGGTTGCTTCAACCCCACGAGGGTCCGTCTGTAACCAGAGTTGGTGAGGCGAAAAGTGTTTCCTGTGGGTCGCTTCAACCCCACGAGGGTCCGTCTGTAACCACAACTGCTGGGCAAGCGCGTGCATCGTCTCGGAGCTTCAACCCCACGAGGGTCCGTCTGTAACCGCGACAATCTACGGCACGGTCAAACTCGACCAACGCGCTTCAACCCCACGAGGGTCCGTCTGTAACGCACGTCAAACCTCTCGCCCCGATCGCGCTCTTCGAGCTTCAACCCCACGAGGGTCCGTCTGTAACTCGTCACGCCCCAGTTCCTGCCGGGCTTCGTTGCGGCGCTTCAACCCCACGAGGGTCCGTCTGTAACACTATTCGCAATCATGGGTCTCTCGGGCAGTCGATGCTTCAACCCCACGAGGGTCCGTCTGTAACCTCGTACTTTGTGCCGGTATTCTGGTTCCGGCAGTCGCTTCAACCCCACGAGGGTCCGTCTGTAACGACCAGCGAAAGGTACAACTCAAACAGCCGCCGCAGGCTTCAACCCCACGAGGGTCCGTCTGTAACAGGACAAGCTCGAATACGCTGCGGGCGACTTCACCACGCTTCAACCCCACGAGGGTCCGTCTGTAACTCTTGGCTGAACAGGACTCCCTCATACTCAGAGCCGGCTTCAACCCCACGAGGGTCCGTCTGTAACGCTACTGTGCCGAGTGCATCCACGAGGGGAGGGTCTGCTTCAACCCCACGAGGGTCCGTCTGTAACCCGCTCTGGGCCGTGCTCGTGCTGGCGGCCTACAGGCTTCAACCCCACGAGGGTCCGTCTGTAACGCGTACGCGCCGGCGGTCAGCGACTCAACCGGTGCCACGCTTCAACCCCACGAGGGTCCGTCTGTAACCATGCCCGATTTCCGGGACACAGCCTATTTCTAGCCTGGTTTCACTTCACTATTTTCGTCGACCGCCAATACCCCCGCAACCCCCCGGGGGTCGACGAAAATACCTAGAGGAATTGTTGGTCGTCCATTGGATCGTCACCGTACACGGATCGCTCGACATAACTCCCCGAGTCCATCCGATAAACCATCACGGATTCCTCTTCCTCAAGCATTGATTGGAGGGTCTCTTTGACTTCAACGAGCGTCCCCTCTGTGAGCTCGCCCTCGAATACAGAGTTCTGTACGTGCGTGAGATACCGCCGGAGATATTTGAGAAATTTCGGTGTCCGATCGGCCTGTACGTCGTAGACGATTATCGCGTACACCATGGTTACCACCACCGCTTGAACGGGACATACTCCTCACCAGTGAGCAGGTGCTTTTTTAGTTTGTACACCTCGACTCGGAGCAAGTACTGGTAGCTCACCTTCCTGTTCAATCTCGGATGATCAACGGTCTGCTCTAGGCTTTCTTCGAACGCTTTTGAGAAGGTTTTCCGTCCGTTTTCGTTGAGTAGACAGCCGTTGAGATCCGACTCGAAATCGTCGAGTTGTAGCTGATTGCGGTTGACGACGCGAAAGATGATTCGGTCGGCCAAGAGTGGCTTGAACAGATCTGCGATGTCGAGAGCGAGCGAGTACCGCCGCTCGCCGGGTTCGTGAAGAAAGCTCACAGCGGGGTCAAGCGCGGTCGCTCGGATTGCCGAAACGACGTTGGCGTAGACTAATGAGTTACCGAACGAGATTAGACTGTTTACTTCATTGTCTGGCGGGTTGTATTGCCGACCGCCGAAATCGAACCCATCTGGGAGTACATCGTCGAAGATTGAGTAGTACGCCTTTCTAGCAGTTGCCTCAACCCCCATCAACTCGTTTGTATCCATCTCGTCGGAGAGCGATTCAGCTTGGGCTTCTAAACGGTCGATGATGGCATC
This sequence comes from Haloarcula marismortui ATCC 43049, assembly GCF_000011085.1. Taxonomy (NCBI): domain Archaea; kingdom Methanobacteriati; phylum Methanobacteriota; class Halobacteria; order Halobacteriales; family Haloarculaceae; genus Haloarcula; species Haloarcula marismortui. The sequence goes on along the minus strand of NC_006392.1, from coordinate 45,680 downwards.
GAAATCGTAACCACGGTCGTCGTAGTACTTGACGTTCGCTCGCATGTTGTGGATGCTTCCCTCGATGAACTGACGGGCGATGGCACGTCGCCGGGTCGAATCGTCATAAGCTCTGACTTGTTCGACCAGCGTCTGTCCAGATGTCTGCCCCCGCTCAGGCATGATCGAACCTGCGTAGTAGTCATTCCAGCCAAAGACGTGTATCGCAACGCCGACGTCGTTGAGAAACGAGACGAGCCGAGTATTATAGTCAATCTGCCCGTGTAAGAACAGCGCTTCGGCGTTCTCGATTGGCAGGTACTTTTTTTCGCCGTCCTCAGTGACGAGGCGGATCGTGTCGTTGTGTCGTTCAAGACGGCCGTCGGTGAATACGTGATAGTTATCGTTCATGACTAACAACTCCAACAAAAGTCGTGGTATGCACAGGATTCACAGAACGGCTTTTCTTCCGCAGGCGGTGGCGAGTCACTGGTGGTGACGTCGTAGATGCCGCGGATTGCCTCTTCGACCCACCTGGTGTTCTCATCGGTGAGTGCCACAGTCTCGCGTTTGCGCTCCGTCGGATGGGCAAGTACGCCCTCCCGTTCGACGCCGACGACCTGATCAAGATACCAAAGATAATAGAGTAACTGGAGTTTTGCTGGTTTGATGAGTGATGAGGAGGGCTTCACCTCCATCACTCGGCCGTCGTCCAAGACATCGATAGCGATGGTTCCGTCGATGGATACGTTACGACGCTTGTCGTCGTATGCACTCTCGTCGACCTGTGTACCGCGGACGACTGCAGTGTTGTCTCGGTCGATTTCGAGATGCCGCGAGGCGAACCAGAGCTCCCGTTCACAGACCTCATAGTACTGCATCATCACGCCGGTAACGTGAAATGGGTCGTTGACGGCCTCATCACGAGCTGAACGGAGCAGTTTCTCAACTGGATCCTCACTATTGTCTGTCCTCGATTCAGTCATATGAACTGATGTGCTACGGTGCTATCGGGAACGATGAACCCCGTTCGTTGATCGAAATGGTTCTCGAATCGGCGGACGTCGAGCACGCGGACGCCAGTTGCCCGATTGAATCGTTCGTTCTTGACCAGCGGGACGAGGCTGTTGAGTGCTTCTTTCGTCTCGTCATCGCCGGGATACACCGGCACAGAGATACGGAGCGACTTCGTCTCGTCGATCGCATCACTGAATGCATCGAAATCGTATGCATTGGCGGCGTTTCGTACTGATTCAACGATTTCGTGGTCTGCATCTGTCCGGCAAATCACTACATCGACGGATGGCCGTTGGTCGATGAGCGATAGGTCTGAAAGTTTGTCGGCCCGTGCGTTATCGACGTAGTCGGCGTAGGCCTGTTTCCCGACGCACTTGTCGTCGTGGAGCCGGTCATAATACCGTTCGACGGCGTCCCTAGCAACCGCTCGTTCCGTCAGTTCGCCGTCGTCGGAGCGAACCGACGCCAAGGTGTCGGCAGCAACAGGGAGCAACGACGTGCCACGATTGTAGACGGCTTCTGCAGGCGTCTTTTCGACGTCGGGCGGTGCTGCTAGCCACCAGACGGTGACGTGGCCACGGTCACGCTCGAACGAGCGGTTGCAACGTCCGGCAGCCTGCACGACGCTGTCGATGGGTGCCAGGTCCCGGTACACACGATCAAAGCTGATGTCGACGCCTGCTTCGATGAGCTGTGTCGAGACGACGGCGACCGGGTGTCCAGCCTCTGTAAGTTCTTTTGCGGCGTCAACGAGGGTCAACCGATCAGCCGGCCGCAGCCGCGTGGAAAGATGAAGGATGGCGCGGTCGCCGACAGATTGTACTCTTTTCGCGACATCCTCACCGGTGGTAAGTTCCTTCTTGCGGAGTACATCGTCGTACTGCTCGGCGACATCGACCGCGTCTGGGGCGTTCTCGACAAGCCTCTCGGTGAGATGCCGAGCGCTGTCGATGGTGTTACAGACTGCTAGTGCTGAGGTACCCGCTGTCAGTTGCTCGGACAGGTTCGTAGCGGCGTCTTGGTAAGATTTCGGGTCTCCCTCATTCCGTGCCTCAATGTAGCGGTCGGTTGACGCGTCGAGGTGGTACGATACCCGTGAGACTTCCTCGAAGTACTGTTCCGGGCCCTCGACAAGTTCCGGTGATTCGGGGAACAGCTTCGGTTGGGTCGCTGTCATGGCAATGACGGTCGCCCCGAACTGCTCGGTCAACATCTTGACGAGGCGCGGGACGATCTTCCACCAGTCAAGCGGGAGACTCTGTGGCTCGTCCAGCACGACAACACTGTTCCGTAGCGCTGGCAGCTTCATCGACTGACGGTTTCCGGGTCCCGCGAGGCTTTCGAACAACTGAACGAACGTCGTCACGGTCAGCCCGGCGCGCCAACTCTCGCCGAGCATCCCTGCGACATCGTCTGAGCGGTCCGCCTCATCCGCGTCGGCGTTGTCCTCAATGCTGGCGTCGGCGAGGTGGTGGTGGGCCGTAAGTAGGTGCGGATGGTCATCGGTATCGTATATGCCCGAAACATCGTCGACGACTTGGTCGATAACGCTCGTGAACGGCAGCGCATAGATAACCCGCTTGCCACCGAGGTTATCTCGGATATCCAGTGCCGCCGACAACCCAGTGAGGGTCTTTCCCATTCCCGTCGGGAGCGTCAGCGTCGCCACACCGCCACCCGCTTTGGCGAGGTCGGCTGCATTATCGAGAACGTCCTCGCGAGCCATCGACCGCAAATGGTTGAGCCGTTCTGACTGACTCCCATCGGGGTCGGCACTCACAGAAGCCTCAATGTCCGCGATATGATCGTTGAGGCGGTCGAGCGACGGCTGGTCTTCTGTGTATGTCTCAGCGACGTTTCGCGCACCAGCAGCGCTGGTCTTGTCTGCGAGAACTAGTGACCCCCAGCACTGGATAACGAGTCCGTAACAGGACGAAGAGAGGGCGTCTCGATTGATACCAGTGGTGGTGCCGGTCGCGGCAACCGTGTCTGCGATGTCATCAAGGAGTTCGCCGAACCCGTCACGAAACGACGCCCACTCCTCTGCACCGGCGGTCGCCGCCTCGAAGACGGTGCTGACCAGCTCTCGGGCATTGTCGTCGATATTCTTTATTTGCTTGGCGACAGCGTTCTGCCGCCGCTCCGCCGAGTTCCGTTCCCTCGGCTCGACACCCTCACGGCGGTGTGCTCGGGTGTGGATGTAGTCCGTGATATCTGGGAGGCTCCCGTGGTGTTTTGCAACCGCGACGAACCCCGCCAGGCACGTCTCGGTGTCGAACCCGCGGGCATCGAGTGCGAAGTACGCGGCGAACGCACCCAGCGGCGCGTGGTGGCGCAATAGTTCATTGTCTGGCTGCCGGTCATCGAGAAGGTAGTCCTGAAAAAACGTCGTCGCCTTCCCGAGGTCGTGGACGTACCCGAGCGTCTTGACTACTGGTCGAAGCGGTTCCCCGGCGGGTGTCCGCGCGCCCGGCGGGACCACGTACTCGACACGTGCAGCCACGTCATTCAGGTGGTCATCGAGCACCACTCCCTCAGATCCGTTCTCCGGCGGATGTGAGTAGATAGTGGTCATCTCAGACGAACACCACAGTCCGTCCGTCGACTCGGGACGGTTGCATATTTCGCACCCTGAGGGGTTCTGCATCCGGGTTGTATGCGTATGTAGTGAATGCTGTGGTCGTCCGACCGCCCGCATCAGTCGTCATGAATGCCGGTGACTCCTCGATGCCACAGCGGGTATCCGAGTCAAGGACGACATCGTCAACAGCGTTGGGGAGTGTGGAGTCGACTGAGACGACAGTGTCATCTGGACCCTCTTCGATGGTAAACTCGCCGTGGAATGATATATTCGCGAGGTGTTCCGAGAGGCCGAGGCTTGGGACGTAGTGGGACCGACCGGCCTCTAGGGTCTGCCGAAGCTCTCGGTACGTTTCGCTGTCGGCGAGCGCAACGTCGATTCGGTACGCCGGGTCAACGAGCACTTCGTAATTGTGCTGCTGTCTGAGATCCATCGGGTCCGGAAGCTTCACGCTGAGTTTCCCGCGGCTGTTGAGGGATTTGAGGTTATCCGCTGCGGTCGAAAGAGCATTTACCGGCATGTTGAGCGTTCGCAGTCCTCGAACCGGTTCGATGGCGATAGCCGATCGGCCGGGCGCGAACAGATCGTAGTAGCCATCTCGCTCGATTCCAAGAACAGCCGCGATGAGGCCAGCAACAGTCGTTCTGGGCATCACCCGATACGTCTGCTTGACCACGTTACCCTCGACGCGCCGGAAGTGCCCCCACGGTCCACGGACTGTCAGCGAGAGGCACCGCTCCGGAGACCAGTCGGAGTCCGTCTCCGACCACTCGTCGAGCGATTCCTGCGACATCGTCACTCCGCCGCCGGCAGCGTCTCGAGGTGTTCGTCGTACACGTCGATGATCTCAACGCGGTCAGCCCCGACGGCATCCCGGAGCGCGTTGTATAACAGTTCCGGCCCGCCCGGCTCACCCTCATGCGTGAATTGCAACACGTCACTTGCGACTACGCGGATGCGTTCGACTTGAGCACCCGCTCCGTCGAGTCGGTCGACGAAGTCGTCAATCTCGACAGCGAGATCCCGAACGTTCCGGAGATCCTCGTCGTCCTTCGACGCTTCCTCGTCGAGTCGAAGGTCCTTGTCCAACCCACCGAGGTGGAAACTCTCGTCAGCGTACTCCACGCGGCAGTAGAGGCGTGGTTCCTGTCCGACCTTACTCCGGCTGATGGTCTGATTCTTGATGGCGCGCCAACAGAGTGTATCAAGCCGTTCGACGTCTTCTTGAGTGAGTCTTGTGTCGGCTGCGCCGTGTTCGTCGACTAATCCGTGGAATCGGATGAGTCCGTACTGGATACGGTGGTCGTCGAGATCGAATCCTCCCTGCTCTTTACCTTCTTGAGTTGCGATGACGCTGGTCAGACTGTCGTACTCCTCGTTTTCATTGACTGCGTGCATCGTTTTGCCGGGCGAGAACTGAACCGGCCCGGTAAAGTGATCCGGGAGATGCTTGGCGTACACGTCATCCGTATCGACGGACATCGTTGCCCCGAAATACCGGACATCGGCACTTTTCCGTAAGTACTCTCCGAAGACATCCTCACGGAACTGTTCAGCTTCCTCGTCGTCGTCGAGGTCGTAGCTGTCGTAATCGACGGATTTGAGACGATCTTCGAGCAGGTCGGCCCGAGTGTACTGCTCACCCTCCTCTTGGACGTTCCGGATATAGACTCCGTGCCCGTCGTCGTCCAGTTGGTCCCTGAGATATCGTTTCAACCGGACATCAGTGACGATTGCCTGCTGAGTCTGTGGGTCGATGCGTGGCCGGTTCGCGCTGCTCAGCGGGTTGCCATTCGGGTTCGCGTCGACGGCGTCGTACAGAAAGACGATTTCGGAGCGATGCTGGGCGATGTCGGTGGTGTCTGTCATATCAGATGTCCTCCTCAGTGTCGTCAATTGCCGTGCTATCCCACTCCGGATGGTCGTTCATCCCATAGGTGACCCCCAGCGCATAGTAGAAGCGGAGGTCGTCGGTATCGAGATCCCATTCGTCGGGATCAGGTTTGAGGATCGTCTCGCGGAGCCGCTCGACGACGTGCTCGGCCTTTGTTCCCGGGTAGCTCTGACCCGCTTTCTTTTCTTGGCGGGTGTATGTGAGCGTCTTGCCGATGGTCTCCTGTGTCACCTTCTTGATTCGCGACTTGGTGATTGATTTGACTGGGAACTGATCAACAAGTGTCGTAGACCGGTCTTGGTCGTACTCCTGATAGCTCCCGATCTCGCCAACCAGCGCACCGAGCAGGAACGCACCGCGTCGCTGGTCGTTGTGAGGTGCGTCTTCGTCAGGAGCGAGTGCCGGCGTATCTTCGATGAACGATTCGAGCTTTGCCGCCGCGGGATGGCCGCCGTCGGCGGCGAGTATGTCTGTTGGTGGTTCCATCGTCTGTGTATCGTAGGTCGGTTCGCGCGTGATCGGTTCTTTGGCCGCGTCGTCGGATGTCAGTAGGTCGAGTTTGTCTGTCGCGAGTGCACATAACTGGGCGAACTGACTGGCGACGCGGAACGACGGGAAGCCTTCGACGTCGTCGTCGGTCTGTTCGGTTATAATGCGTGCAACATATTCTTCGAGCAGCGTTTCGACCGAAATAGCATCGCCGCTGAGGACGCTGACGAGCGCCTCAATACGGGGATCATCTGCGTCGGCATCGTCGTCGTCGCGCTGTGCGAACGTCTGAGCGAAGTACCACCCCGTCGAGACGGCATGGAGTTGCTCGTCACTGCCCGCAAGCAGATCCCAGTTCGGGTGTGTCGGCATCGGCGGTGTCCATTCCGCCCCGGAGTGGAACGCGGCTGACTGCTGCACCAACTGGTTGTGCTTGGTTGCGAGCTCTTTGGGATAGAGCAACCGGCCGTTCAGCGTCTCACCGAAGACATCGTACCGCGACATTTGGTGTGGCATGACAGCGGAGACGTAGAACCGGAGTTGGGCGTCACCAAACAGCGTATTCCGGTTCTCGTACTGACGTTCGATAGGTGTCATGCCGTCGTCTTCTGTCGTCGCATCGTAGAGTAGTTTGTATAGGTCGAACGCATCTGACGTTGAGATGGTCCCCCAGACGTACGGAAGACAATACACCTTCGTCCCAAACGTGCGGTACGTACATGCCTCGACGAACGTGCCGGCATTCATCACCGTCACTGCCGCGTCTTCGGAGATCGGATGGGTTCGCCACGCCTCCTCGATGTCTAGGCCGGGGAATTTCTCCAGTTGTTTGCCGAGGTAGTAGTTCTGAGGGTCCTCAGAGGTTCCGACGGTCCGAGTCGAAGCCCCGGTGACGATATCGGTGGCCTGTCCCGAGGAGTCGTCGGCCTTGTTCTTCGTGACCAGTTTCGAGAGCTTACGGCGGCGCATCGCGGCCAGGAACACGTCACGCTCTGCAGGCCAGAGGTAGTCACCGTCTGGGTCAACTTTCACCTGCACCGTGAGTAGCGCCGTTGTCGACTCGCCGGCCAGTTCTCGCTTGACCGCCTCCTCGATGGCATCCAGGGTGGCCTCGTCCTCGCTGAGTTCGGCGAGTGCTTCGACGATATAGCCGTCCTCGTGTTCAGTTGCTGCCTCCTGCACAACCTCGTCTTTTGCCCATTTTGTTAGCCGCTCCTTCGCGTAGCGGGCAAGCTTCTCGGGACCACTGTTACGGCCAGCCTGATGCGTGACGCTATGGTCAATACCGCGTGCTGCTGGGTACTTGCAGTGAGCTACCTTCTCGACGCGGTCGTCAGTGTATTTTGTTACCCAGACCGGGCCTCGATCGTCGGTCGCCAGCTGCGGTTCATTACCTGAAAGATCCACACGGACAACGATGAGGCTGTCTTCGCTATCGACGAGGTCGCCTGCCTCATCGGGTGTGAGATATGCGGCGTAGTCGCCACCGCCTGCTGTCGCCAGCGTATACAGTTTGCCGTAGAGATACTGGAGCGAGCGCAGCGATGTGACCGGGCCGTCCGGTAGTTCATCAGCCAGCGTGTCCGCGTACCGCTCGCGGAACTGCTCAGGGGAAAGCATTCTCCCCCTCCAGTTCCGTCTCGTCAGGGCGCGTTTGATCGGTGATGTTGATGAACCCGAAGCCCAGCGAGTTGCGCTCGCCGAGGCCGACATCCAGCGCGAGATTAAGATGCCGTCGGTGGTCGTCGTCCCGGACGGTGTAGTCGAAGCGCCACTTACTGAGCACCCACTCTTCTGTCCGACCAGTCGTTGGCGTCACGGGAATGGCGAAAGTCTTGATCAGCTCGTAGCTGTCGAAGAGGTCGCCATCAACATCTGAGGGGCCCGCCAGATAGTCAGGCATGTAGAGCCGATGCTTCTTATCCAAGTTCGCTTCGAGTTGGGTCCGAAACGGTTCTAGGGTATGTTCCGGCCGCCAGAATTCGGCTTGGTCGTGGTTGACGTCCATCCCGTAATCGTCGAAGCGCCATGGCGGAATTCGAACTAGGAGACCAGTCCCAGTTTCGATGGTGCCGCTGGTGCCGGGCTCGCCGACATCGGGGGCGAGCGGCGAAACCTTGTCGACGTGGAAGGGCATCTCGCCGATATTTAGCTCCCGGTCGTGCGTGAGGTCCTCGGCGATGTGGGCGAGCAGCGATTCCTCGGGCGAGGCAACCAGGAGCGTTCGTTCGTCACCCTCGTCCATGTCCTGCGGGGGGAAGGGATTGCTGTATACGAACGGTTTTGGCTGGTTTTTGTCGTGGAGGGCGTCGTACTTGCTGTCCTCGAGGGCCTGCCAGATGCGGCCCTGCAGCTTGTTGTGGTACGTATTGTCGTAGGCGGCGTCTGTTCGTGCAGAGAGTCGTGCGAGGATCCGCATCCGATTACATCACCTCGACTGTCTGTCTAGTCGTCATAACAAGATGGTTGTTACTTGGCATGTGTATAAAGCCACGTCTAGCGCAGTGAAAGTAATCGGCCCCACAGGGGGCCAGCTGATAACAGGTCCCTACGAGTTCCCGAGTAACACGGGTAGCTGCTTCAACAGCATTCTGCGCCATCTGTAAGTACCTATTTTGTAGGGACAGTTACGGTATTCACTGGCGATGCTAAATTGGTTGTGTTGTCCGGGACTACTCTGTAGTCTCCGTCACTTCAGGATCGGCACGGATGTGCCCTCTCTTGAGCCAATTCATCGTGGGGTGGGTCGTATGTTCGTATCTCATAGCGATCTCCTTGCCACCCACCACAAATCGTAAATCCGTCCGTGCCAAAGCAGCGGCTGCTGGCACGGCCAGATTTCGATGTCTGGCTGGTGGCATTTGCTGCGTCAGCAAGCCTCCTCCCGCCAGGTTGCAGGCTTGCTGACTGAGCCCGGTTGGACCGGACTGTGTTCTGACTAGATGGCTCCATGCACATATACTTCTAGCACGGCTAGCTGAATGTGTTTCTTCGATAGCGGTCATCGGTCTCGCTGGTCAGACCCGATAAACCACTCAAAGGACCGTCTGTAACCCAAAACAGTCGGATGAGGTCTCCGTCCTCGTTCTCGCTTCAACGACCCGAGGGTCCGTCTGTAACTGGACTTCCTCCCAGACTTCGTGGTCGAGGATGTCGCTTCAACCGCCCAAGGGTCCGTCTGAAACCGCCGGTCAGCCACACTTCCGGCCCCCAGATGATACTTCAACCGCCCAAGGGTCCGTCTGAAACCAGGGAGATCGGCCAAATCGGGCCGTTCGTCGGACTTCAACCGCCCAAGGGTCCGTCTGAAACACGGGTTCGGCGGACGATCCCCTGATGGCTTGGCTACTTCAACCGCCCAAGGGTCCGTCTGAAACCTCGTGGCCAGTCACGTTGTAAATCAGGTCGACCGGACTTCAACCGCCCAAGGGTCCGTCTGAAACTCTGGTGGACGACATACGAGTGACCTTCAACGGCAGACTTCAACCGCCCAAGGGTCCGTCTGAAACTAACCAATAACGGCACAACCAGTGTTGATGTGACTATCACTTCAACCGCCCAAGGGTCCGTCTGAAACTCGTTGACGCGCGGATAAACGATACCGTGGACAGTCGACTTCAACCGCCCAAGGGTCCGTCTGAAACCAGTTTGGGACTGTTGTTGACGTGACTAGTGTTGGCACTTCAACCGCCCAAGGGTCCGTCTGAAACAGGCAGTTGAGCACCGACACGTCGCCGTCGTGCATGACTTCAACCGCCCAAGGGTCCGTCTGAAACGCGGTGGCCGCAGCTGGTCACAAGCACTCGGTGGGCCACTTCAACCGCCCAAGGGTCCGTCTGAAACTAGACGACTCGCTGGAGCCCCCGCAGTACCGGCGGGGACTTCAACCGCCCAAGGGTCCGTCTGAAACTAGACGACTCGCTGGAGCCCCCGCAGTACCGGCGGGGACTTCAACCGCCCAAGGGTCCGTCTGAAACGCTCATGATTCGACACGCACAACTCTTTCAGTCGACTTCAACCGCCCAAGGGTCCGTCTGAAACTTTCCGAACTTCGCGGTCCAGTGATACGGTGGACTTCACTTCAACCGCCCAAGGGTCCGTCTGAAACGACGTACTGTGTGAGTTCCGCCGCGAGGTCTTGGCCACTTCAACCGCCCAAGGGTCCGTCTGAAACCATCAACGACGACGGGAGCAAGACGCACATTCCGACTACTTCAACCGCCCAAGGGTCCGTCTGAAACATGATGTCGATGTCGTCGCCATCGAGCCAGACCCGCGACTTCAACCGCCCAAGGGTCCGTCTGAAACCCGTGTCGTCGAGGAACTCGGCGAGGTACTCCTGTCTGAACTTCAACCGCCCAAGGGTCCGTCTGAAACCTTACACTAAGCGGCCCCTTGCGAAAGTGCGGGGGTCACTTCAACCGCCCAAGGGTCCGTCTGAAACCGTTCGCGACTTTCTGTTCTGACCATGCAAGAGCTCGACTTCAACCGCCCAAGGGTCCGTCTGAAACGGCAGGATAGCCTCCTGGTCGTCGGCGTCTCCCTCACTTCAACCGCCCAAGGGTCCGTCTGAAACGAGTGCATCTATGCAAAGAGTGCGGCGAAGGATTTACTTCAACCGCCCAAGGGTCCGTCTGAAACCGATCCCGACGCACGCGCCCACGAAGACACCGAACAGACTTCAACCGCCCAAGGGTCCGTCTGAAACCATGCCCGATTCCCGGGACACAGCCTATTTCTAGCCTGGTTTCACTTCACTATTTTCGTCGACCGCCAATACCCCCGCAACCCCCGGGGGGTCGATGAAAATAGCCATCACCGTCCTACACCGTCGCTGCCACGTGCTGAAACTCAGCCTGCGACGGCGTCGGCTGCAGCGTCAACCCAGCCAGCGCCAGCTCACGTAACACCTCTGGCGGCACACCCTCAGCATCCCGAAGCACGGCATCAAGCGTCCATTCACCATACTGACTCGCACTCGGCGCAAGCACATCCACGGACTCAGTCGCCACTTCCTCTTGAATCGCCCTCGCAGCCCGTCGCACCCGCTTGCGCTCTTCGACAGTGCAGCTCACGCCTCAACACCTCGAACGAGATCGCCGACGAGCGACCCACCGACGTGCGGGCCGATATCCCACCCGCGCTCGCTACGAGTATATTCACACCACTCTGCAAGCGTCTCGAAGGGCGTCTCGGCGAGCACAACCTTCTCTGCCTCACCGTCAGCCATCACAACAGCCACGGCGAACTCGTAGCTATCCCAGTAGTGGGCAGTATCCTCGCCGTCGACGCCAAGGAAGAGCGGGCGGCCTTGGGTGAGTAGTTCGCGTGCGGTACGTTCTTGTGGATTGGATTGCGTAGTTGCCATTGGTTCTCCACGGAACCACGCGCCTCGGTGTTCCAAGCACCGGGGCGATTTCGTGAGAAATCGACCAGCAGCGCGTGTGTTCCTATTCTAAACTGTGTATCTCGTCGGACATAAATTTTTACATACGAAGAAACTAAATACGGTTATAAGACATGTCCCCTCGTCCAAGAACGTTCTCGAATCAAGAAGTACTCTCTTACATGAAATCGCATGATCGGCCCTTCTGCACCGCTAAGGAGATAGCAGACGAGTTCGGAGTATCAAATGGTGCGATTCTGGACAGGCTTCACGAGATGAGGGACCAGGAAAAAGTGGAAACAAAAGACGTGGGTGCCTGTGCAAAGGTCTGGTGGGTTGCCGGCTAAGCTTCTGCTACCCGAACGCGACCTTCGTCAGTGAGCCAGTAGACAATAGCATTTGCACCCACCTGGCGCTCATGAAGGTACCCATCGTCGACCAACTGATCCAAGCGCTTGTTTACACCCGTTCCAGACATGTCTAGCCGGTCTGCTAGTTCCGGCGCAGTCACTATTGGTCCAGGGGCAAGTGCGACTTCTTGTAGGATTTCGTCGTCGGAGACGTCCTTCGGACGACCAGCCATTGCTCTTCAATGGCACTGTCTTGGCAAAGTAATCACCGGCTTAAAAATACATACCAATGAATTAGATTATGCGCAGAAACTTATTTGGCAGTCCGGTGTAACAGTCTGAGATAGGCGACGCCTACTCTCGCACACAGCGTCCCATCGAACCCATGACCGTTTGCAAGCCCACCCACGAAGAGTCGCATCGCTCGCCAACCACGCCCCTCGCCGGAGGGAGAGCATGACCGCCTGGCACACCTGCACCGCCCTCCAGCGGGACCTCCTGAAAGCGATTGCCGACCACGACCACTACGACCGCGCGGCCACCGCCGACGCCCTCCAGATCGCCGTCGAAACCCGACGCGAAGCCACCCTCGACGACGCCCGCGTCACGGACGCCCTCGCCGAGCTCGAAGGCGACGAGCTGGTCACCACCACCGACGGGACCTACGCCCTGACTGACCGCGGCCAGGACGCCATCACCCAGGCCGCCCGGTCACTGGCTATCGTCACCGGCCACGATCTGGTCGTCACCGACGGCGGCACCACCATCCCCTCGCACACAGCGGCGGCCACCCGACTCGACACCGTCCTGCAGGCCGCCGAACCCGCCCTCGCCGACGACGAACTCGAACGGCTGGCCGCCGTCAGTACGTACCTCCGGAACACGGACGGCTTCGTTGTCGAGACCCACGCCGAGCCCGCAATCCGCAGCCACGCGCTCGATGTAATCGCCACCAGCGAAGACAGCCACGGCGCGTCTGCCGGCAACGTACTGGACACGCTCGCCCGGGAGTACGGGGCCAAGCGGGCGCTGACAGCCTTACTGGATCTACTGGTGCAAGGTGACTGCTACCAGCCCGAGCCAGCGACGCTGCGGCGGGTCGACACCGACGCCGACGAGCCGGGAGGCGACCGATGACGACCTACCACGACCTCACCGGTTTCCAGCGCGATCTCCTGGAGGCCATTGCCGCCGTTGAGGACGATCCGTATGGCCTCGCGCTCAAGGACTACCTCGACGAGCGCTACGCCGGCCCGATCAACCACAGCCGTCTCTACCAGAATCTCGACCAGCTCGTCGACAGTGGCCTCGTCAGCCGCGACGAGCTCGACGCCCGCACCAACGTGTATACGCTGACTGACGCCGGCCAAGACACGCTCTACCGACAGGCCGAAACACTCGCCGGCCTGTGTGAACTGCCTCGACCCGTCACTGGAGGTGCGCAGTAATGCCCCAACAACTCACGCAACGCCGTCGCTCAGCGGGCAAAGACGGGGACCCAGTCGGTCGGTGTTGTCAGAGGCACACAATCACTGGGCAGGTGATGACCGACTGGTACCCTACTGGAATATACGGACATCTCACACAAAACAGTTACTCGCAGGGACTCCCTCAAAGTCCGAGTTGGAAGGTAGTCCGCCGCCGCCCGCGACGACGGACCAGCTCTCGTGCCTCTGACAAGTATCCAGGACAAAGTGGACAACTTTGTGCTGGCACTTCTCGTGTAAGTGGCAATGACAAATGTAATTTACGATTCACTTTTGGAGCAGAACACATCCAGCAGCGTCCAGAGAAGCGATTTCTGGGACTGAACCAACCGATAGGATGGGTGGTAATATCGGAGACACGCCCGTGTGATCTACCCCCGACCCGTTGCTGGGGAGGGACGGCAGTGACGTTCGTTCCGGGCAGACAAGCCGAGAAACATACCACGCAGTTTTTATTTGGCTGCCGGAAAGCGGAGGCCGGGTGGCACTGGGCACCTGCTGTGCCACCCAAATGTCAGAGGCACAAGCGGGTTCTTTGCCCCGCACACGGCCCGGCCAGAGTGACGCCGCGATGTGGCCCAGCCTGTGGCGGCAATCAGAACCCGTTTTTCTCGTATGAACTGCCCAGTAATAATTCTATTTCAGCCCTGCGACACAGCGACACACTTCTGGCCGCCCGACTCTTCGGACAGTCAGGTTCCAACGCGGCGCTGGACCGTGACCGTCACGCAGATAGCCACCAGCGGGTGCGACGACTTTCCTGTCTACAGCAACGGAATGGTGGGTATCCTGGGGGTGTGGGAAGTGGGGTGGAAGCCACCATCCGAGATCGGCAACGAGCTCCGACCCTGCTACAATCAGGGGGATGGACACATCCAACGCGAGTGGACAGGGGCCAAGACCCACCTGCCGCTGACACGGGTGCTGGTAAAAACGGCTGCGATATCCCCGCGGTGTCTGTCGGTTTGCTACAATATTGTTCTCGGAATAAGCACACCGACCAGCATCGCCTGACGGCGACAGGGGTCTCGAACTGTGCACCGCAGAATGGTGGGCAGCCGGGAGACCCCGGCGTGCCTCGCACCACCCAACATCGCCGTTCCCGGCGACAGGTCCTGCACCCAACACATTCGCTTCGTCAAGCGGCTATCGGGGAAACATGGAGCGCGGGGCAGAACCTGTCGTCTGATAGCAGTGCTGTAGTTGATAGTTTTTATGGAATCGCAGACGCCGCTGGCGGGCGTGTTCGAAGCCGCTGGCAGGTGATCCGACAACAGAATGGGCGACAGCCATGGGCAAATGGCGTGTCGCAACCCATCCAGGATCGCCGAAATCGGCGACGGGCTCTGGACCCGGACTACTTGGGTGACCGATTGAGTCGTTTGGGAATACTGCGTGGGACCCAGAGCCCATCAGGACATGCGACGAGTCCCAGTCAAAACGCTTCCGATAGTCGCACAATCGCACGCCAGCAACGTGATAGAACTCAGTACATTCGAGCCTGGTGGCAGCGATCAGCGATGTCGCCGTCCCGTAGACTGTCGTCTCGCCATCAAGGACAGCCACGGAACGAGAATGGTGGGCAGCCGGAAGGAAGTGGGTGTGTGGGGGGAAGTGGCGTGTGCACCATTCGAAGTCGTCATCCACGACGACGGGTTCTGAACCCGAAGCTCGCGGTAGCGCAACTGGCTATCAGGGGGATCCGTAGCGGGGACCAGAACCCATTGTATAGAAAGACATTCACCAGACAAAACACTTACGCTATGTCATCGGATACATTCCAGATTGTCCAGCTCCAAACACACACGCTGGACACGCTATGTGCCAACAGTCGCACAGACACAGCAAGAAATCCAACAGCAACGACAGTATTCGGTCGGCGGCGGAATGGTGGCCGGCCAGGGGGGACGTTCAGTGTAGCGAGCGCGTCGGCCACCATTCGGCGTCGTCGCCTGCACCGACTGGTTCCGAACCTAGTCCGGCCAAGCCCATCGAGAAGGCGTACTGACCAGCAAGCTGGACTTCGGAACCTATCCGCTCGATTGGTCACAATCTGTAAAAGTCATTTTGGCCGACAATTATCACACCGCGGGTCGGGACGACGCTGCCAGCAACACATCGGGCACCCATCTCAGCCGGAGGTCGGCCAATGACTACTCGCCCAACTGCTGGCGAGATCGTCGCCATCACGACCACCGACAGTGAACCGCTGTTGCTGGTCTGTCGACAGACTGACGAGCACGTCACGGGCATCTTGCTGGCCGACCTCGCAACAGAAACACTCCAGCGGTTGCGGGCGTCCGAACCCGACACGGCTACACGCCAGCAACTGGCGCAGGCCATCGGCCGGACTAACGAGCTGCTGTCGTTCACCGTTCCGCTCACAGAGTGTGCGCTAGTTGAACGCGATAGCAGCCGTCCCGACCCCTTCGAAGGAGGGGATGCCTAATGGCCCGCGCTGACCCCTCGCCGGGTACTGCGACCGAGACAACGTCGACAGAAACCGATCAGTGGCGGCTCCGCTACATGGTCGGTGATCTTGAACACTACACCGAGTGGACGACCGAGTTCCCCACCATCGAGAACTACTACGACCAGTACCGCCGCGGTGACTACGCGCATGACGTTGTCATCGAGCGCCGGGCGGTGGTCGAACGATGACGGGGCGTGGCACTCACGACGGTGTCGACGGTCGCCGATCACTCGAGAACCGCTGGCTCGACGCCGACGCGGTCGCCGCCGTGGGTGAGCCAGCTCGTAAGCCTAAGACTGAGGATGGCCCGATATCGAGCAGCGCTTCGCCCGGCGTGAGCGGATCGTCTTCGACGAGGATGAGGCCCAAGATGAAGAGATGGATGACTGAGCCAGTTCGCCTCCGGGTTCGTGCTCGTCGCAACCAGCAGGGCTCGATACTTGAATGGCACCCTGATGACGAAGGCAACGGCAAAGAGGCACTTGCATCGCCATGGGCACTCATCTGTGATCTCGGCGCCGTCAACCGGTCGACCATCGTCGACGGCGATCTCGTCGCTGTCGTGGAGGTGTGGCCTCGATCGGGCGACGTGATCGTCCTTGAGGAACACGCCCGCAGCGAGAGTGCGACTGAACGCCTGCGGATGCAGGCCAGCGCGGAGGTGGCCCAATGAGGGCCTATAACCCGTCAGACGCGCGTCTGACGCGACCTGTTGCAATAGCCGACGTATTTAACACACAGCCGACCAAACCGATTCAACATCAAGCACAGAGAAGACACTCACCGCTAATCGGTGAGGAACGGGATGCCGGGGTCGTGCCACCGACCTCGGCTGAGAAGGTGACGAACCAACAGTTCTCACCTACTGTTTCTGACCGAGATAGAATAAACGTTGTGCCCGAACAGCGAGAGCTATCTCTGCGCTCTTGTTTGGGCCTCTCGTGTCGCCAGAGAGCCGCTAGACCGTCGTGAGCCGCTGATACGAAGATGCAAGCCGCAGACTACACACTGACCGGTACGCTTCAGCCCCTCTCGGGAGCGCCACGGGGAGAGCTGTCGCTCTCCACTGGGCGAAACTCCACCCAGAGAGGGTTCCCAGGAGGGATGCCATGACGTTCCACGTCGTCGGCTGTTCAGACTGTTCGGCACTCTGGATCATCGACGAGTCAAGGGACTCGAAAGCCTGCTGTCCAACCTGTGGCCGGACTCACAGCCGGGAGCACCTCCGTTCACTCGCGTCGGCTGCTGACAGGGAGGTCGCAGCGCAGCGACGGTCGGCTATCCTTGCATCACGCCGCGATGAGTCGGATGCTGACCTACGTGCGTACTGGGACCAGGCTACTGACGATCCAGTCATCGACGATCGAGAGTATCTCGACGGGATGGGTCTTGACGACGATCTCGTCGATAACCTCTGCGGTGAGTCTTCGTCAACGTCGACGACGTCTGATTCATCGACAACCCGTCCGGACTCCGGGCCCGACGTAGACGTCGACGTGGCGAACAAACCACAGCTCCGCGGGTCTGCCTATCCAGACGCCGCGGAGGAACCGGGAATTGCTCTACTGGACCTTCGGGGTCAGCTCTCGATCACCGGACTCACCTACCATGATGTGGCGCCACAAAGCTCCGAGTGGCTCGGTGATCTCCTTGCGGACCTCATCCCGATGACGGCACGCTGTGTCCAAGACCTCGCAGTTCTCCATGAAGAGGGACCCGACCCCTCGGACCCGCGCCAGACGAACTACGAGGTGCCCCGCTTCGTCCAAGAGGTTCTCGCCGGAGAGGTCGCTGGCCTCGAGGCGGCCGACGCTTCTGTCGGGGCTATCGAGGAGGCACGCGCCTACCTCGACGCGGCGGCCCGCTACGCGCTCCTGTGGGACAACGAGTGTTATCGGGCCCAGCGCGGGTTCAAAGGCACCGAGCAATTCGAGCGGATTCAACGAACGCTCACCACTACTGGCACGAGTCGTGGGCCGTTCAACGCTGGCGTCGACGCACTCCGACACTCGTTAGTCGCCCTGCACGCTGAACGCGAGACGCCACTGCCAGTCACGTTCGTTCTCGACGGAGAGGCCTGGACGGCAGCCGACCGAGAGACTGTGAAACGCGCCCTTCGGGTGTTGGATGTCCTTGCCGACGCTCTGGATGTGCGCCTCCAGATGTCGCCTGGAGTCCGGCAGCGAGTGCGTCGGCTGACGCTGCGGGCGCTCGACGCCGATGACGAAGCGGACATCCCGGCATGGGCTGAGCGCTTCTCGTTCCTTACTGAGGCCGGATACTCCTCCCGGCGTGGTGGGGACGTCGACGAGGACTCAGACGAGGGCCAGCTGGACGAGGAAGCCTGGGGCTGGGTCGATACCAACCGGTCCCAGACAGGCCCGCTGACTGTGCTGGCACATCTCGATACTGACGGTGAGCGCTCCGTTCGCGCTATCAAGCGAGACGACGCAATCGCCTATGCAGACGGCAGCATCGACCGCTACGTGTCGTTCCTCGAAGCCGAGGACATCATCACGGTGGATCGCTCACACGCCTCGAATCAGGTCTCGCTGACCGCTCTCGGCGAAGCAGCACAGCAGTATGTCGACCGAGAGGGTAACCCTGTCCACCCGTCCCAATCCCGGCTGTCGGGGGCGTCTTACGGACACCCCTCACGGTCTCGTAAGTGTAGTGTATCCGCCCAGAAGCGCGACCGGTACCCCCCCGCCGAACGGTGGCTTGCCGCGACCGGCTCCGCATCTGAGTCTGGCTATGTCCAGTGGCTCGGCGACCGCACTGGCTCTCGCGAGGTCGAACCGCCGGTTCTTCACCGCCGGTTTTCCGCCGCGAAACGCGTTGACGGCGTCACCTTCGCCGACGGGGACATCCTCGACTGGACGGACGACGATGACGCACCCGACGGCGACGGTCGCGTGTCCTACATCTCGACGTTTGATGACGAAGCGCTCGTCATCCTGCAGTGGGGCGGGCCCGTCGTAACACTGGGACGTCTGTGTGGTGCCTTATTCAGCAATCGGATGCTCAGTAAGGCATTAAATACGGATGCACTGGGGAAACAGTGGAACCGGGCCCACGACGGCGTCGAAACGTTCGAAAACGACCTCCACGATGTCCTCATTCAGGCCAAACAAATCGGCTGGCTTTCCAGTGACGAACTCGAAGATCTGGACAACTGGCGCGAACGGATCGGCGCAGTGCGGTCCATGCTCCTCTCGCAAGTTGGGGACTTCGACGACCTCGACTCCGGCCTGCAGGCCCAGCTGATGCGAGACCTCCACGGGCTGCTCTGTAGCGCGATGAACGTCTACGACGCCGCCGGCCTCGACGTAACCATCAACATCCGACTGCCCGATCCCGATGCGCTCCGGCGTAACGAGAATCAATACGAGAAGTTCCTCGATTTTGCTCGCTACACGATCACCAAACAGGCCGGCTATCGCGATGACTACGGCGTCCACAGCTGGTATCGGATGTGCATCGAGGACCGCCCACAGAAACTCCGGGCGCGGTCCGAATACGATATCGACGACACCGATCCCGTTGCTGACCTACTGGCGTCGTGGGTCTTCACGGGCCCTGGCGTCTCCGACCTCTTGCCCGACGTCCAGGAGGCCGTCGACGAGGAAGCGACTCGCCTTCGCGAGCGCGTCGACGCCGGCGTCGAAGACGCCGCCATCCTCGATATCCCGATGGTGGAAGCCAATTCCCACGGCCACATCCGGGGGCTCGTCCGGGAGATTGCCGACCGCAAGGGGTTCTATGACGGCAATCGCGCGGATCTCGACCGACTCACCCGCTGTCTGGAAGCAGCGCTCGCGGCGGCCGACCGTGGCCCCGACCCCTGCCTCGTGGCAGATGCCCTCGACAGCCTCGAATCGCGTGATAGCGTGTCCGACCGCCTCGACGTCGACGCCGTTGAGGCCGCGCTGGCCACGCTCCCCAGCGAGGCGATCTTCCCAACGTTGCCGCCGGCAGCCCGACGGATGCTCTCGGCACTGTTCGCGAGCACCGAGCCACTCGACCGGCAGGACCTCATCGAGATTACTTCAGAGAGTTCCTATAACCGCCATCACAAGACGCTGCGGGCGTTCTTCCTCGTGGAAGATACCGGCGAGGGCTTCGTCGCACACCTGGAGCCGTGGTGGTCGTCGACGTCATCGGTGAGCGAGCCATATCACGAGGACACTCCGTACCCGGGATCACCGGCCGGCCATCCGTCGCACATCCTGCTGGGCCCAGTCTATGACTCTGGGCTGCTGGACATCCCGCCGGACGAATACGCCGAGCTCGGATATCTCGACTACAAGGAGCTTCTCGACGAGCTGGGACTCTCGCGATGGCGGCCCATCCTGGAGGCGTTCTGTAGCGATTGCCACGAGGCAACTACTACATCGCATGCTGTGGACTCAGAGCTATCTTACTCGGACCACTCAGGGGTTCGAATCGGGCCGCCGTCGGTGACTTACGACACCGCTCAGGTATCGATTACTCAGACTGTCGCAGACGACTAATTGACGACTGTCCGTTGAATGCGTATATGACTTCCACAAGCAGTGAGACGTGTCAGCGATCATGCTGGGGGCAGCACGTGTCTCCATCGGCTGCCGGCTTTATGCGTCAACATATCTTAATTATGGGCGAAACGTTTCCTCAAACAGAGTGGCGCTTGATTCGCTATCTACATAGACGATATCGACTTCAAGCTCGTTGGCTGCTGGTGTCTCACCGTCACGGAAATCAGCTGTCCCGCTATTCACCCGGAATTCAATCGTTTCTCCTGCCGACCAGACATCCGTCCCATCATCAGCGATGAGCTTGGTTGATCCCGACCTCTGATCGATCAAGTCATCGTTTCCATCGATATTCTCATTCAACAGCTTGGATGAAGCTGTACTCGGCAGATCCACTAACCGCGCCTCGGTATCCACACCAGGGCCAGACGCACGAACAATGATCTCGATGTTCTCGACGGCCACGCTGTCACCGGCAACGTGTGTGATCCGAACAACCTGCTGGTCACGATCGCCGCCAGCAACAAATTCACCACTTGTCTGACCGACCGATGGCGCAGGATTATCGACATCCTCTGCGAATCCAAGTACGAACGTGGCAATCGTTGCGGCTAGTATGACTGCAATTGCGACCATCAGAATAACGGAAATAACGGGTGAAACAGCTCGCTTTTCTTCCACAGGCTCACTGTTGTTCCCTCTCAAAATAAATCACTGCCTCCTCTTTTGCACCATCTGCGCGTTCACCTTCCCTGTTCAGCCTGCCATTGGTAGCTGCTGTTAAGGGTGCCGCCAGATTCAGCTAAGCTGATATTGCTCTTGAATCGTCGGCGAGACCAGCTCGTAATCAATATGCTCACCGGTGAACTCAGCGTTCCAGACGAATTGGTTGGTGATGCCGTACTTGTTTCTGATATCGGCTGGTAAGCACCACTGGAGGCCGGTCTGGATGTCGACGATATCGATATCGTATGCGCCCGGCCCCAGTGTCGTTTCACAATAGTCCTGGTCGATGTGGAGTCGCACCGTCATCGACGAATTCTCGATATCACGGAGGCCGAGCCGGAAGACCCCCTCAGGTTCAGTCCCGGCCGCAGCCAGCCACTCTCTCTTGATGCCCAGGTACAGAGACGTCCCGCCGCGCTTGATCACACTCCGGCCCGCAGCCATAGTGTTGGCCATGCCAGATACTTACCGAGTAACTAGGATAAACGTATCGACCGAATCAGTCAATAGCTGTTAGATACTCTGAAATTGTATATTTACGGCATTTAGAATATCGACTCTATTTGACAGCGTACTAGTAGATATAATATCTAAGTCAGACGTTGAGACCTCTTACCAGTTGTTGTGCGTCTGGTTTTTATCTACCAGAGACGGTGGAATAGGTGAGCGATAGGCTTGCCTACTGTTCAACTTCGTATTTGTTACTTGCTGGGATCGTTGTCCCACATTTGACGCAACTAAGAGTCCCGGTAGGAGCGGTTCCGCAGACCTCACACCGCCACGTGTCCCCGACCTTGATTATGTCACCATAACAGTCGTCGGAAGTGTGTACAGTCCCAGTTCGTGTGTATCCACAGTCAGGACATTTGTATTTCCTAACCGTTACCATATTCGGGGTTATTGGATCTGCCCGAAAATACCTTATTCTACTTTTGATTTCGATGATGGCTGACCAATCCCAGTCCGGACCACTGCGCTCAGGAATAGATTCGCTGCATTCATACCAACTGATATACCAGCACATTTCTGCTATTTTGAAGCTCCGTCTGTCGACCGTTGGCTCGCCCCTTGGGTAGCCTTGGTTGTTCTCGCCGGACGAGGAATCCACACCAGCCTCGCTCACTGCTGAACCTATCGCTGTCTGCCGATTGTGCGCTATCTTTGGATTGGGGCTGACAAACTAGACAGATGCCCCATTGTGTTGCCGTCTCCGGATTCTCTCTTGGGAAGAACACAACGACGCAGAGACACCACTGCGATGGGTTTGGACTGGCCAACGACTGAAACCTCCCGTAGACATTTGTAAGCCAGCAGCTAGAGTCTCTCGTAATGCCACGCAGGTGGACAGAACAATATATGCGGGAGCGGTTTCCTGCCGAGGTTCGTGAAAAACGACTTGAGCAGGGGTTAGATCCCACACAAAAACCCACACACGAGTGGCTCCGAGAGAACGGCTATCGGCAGTTTCTTCGCCGGGCTCGTGAGCTCGGGTACACACCCGATACGTTCCTCCTTGAGGAGTGTGGATTCGATGAACGGCACAAAGAGTGGCCTTGCTCTGATGGGGAGCTGATCAGGCGTCTGGAGGACTGGCTAGCCTACCACGAGGACGTGGGTGAACGTCTCAATAGCACATCCATCGGCGACGCCCGAACCCATCTCCGGCGCATCATGGAACTGTCTGAACAGTGCATCGGAACCGGAAATCTGCTGAAGTATGGCCGTGGTGAACAGACGGTCTGTGTCCGGCGGGCAAAACACCTGATGCGAGCTCTGAAAACCGAGTTCGAGAATAGCCAGACACGATCTAACTACATCACCACGTTTCGGGACTTTCTGCACGATTCGTACAAAGATGGGTACGTTGAGCATGAGCCGATTACAGCGCTGGTCGACCGATCCGGCTGGACTGAAACGACCAACGGACCGGGATTCGCCGCGACAACTGATCTCGTGAAAGCGTATTTTGAGGCCTGTGAAACCCGTGTCGAGAAATTCCTGATACTCGCGCTGGCGGGATACGGCGTCCGACCAAGTTCGATCTGTGGGGACGAAGATCGCGATGCCTTCGTGCTCGATGCCGAGGTACCGCACATGACCTTCTCGGATGCCCGCAAGAACGGTCCGGGACAGATGCCACTGGTCATCGGTGTCGATTTCGTCCGGTCGTACTTCGAGACACTGGAGCAGGACCCATCGTATGACGGTACGATCCTCCCGAGTGACCGGTCTGCCGATGGTGCCCGGTCAGCGCAGTGGGTACGAGACAAGATCGCAGCCATCGGCGAGCGGACAGACGCAACGCTGCCAAACGGAAATAAGCCGACACCGAAGCACTTCCGGCAGTTCTGGTATACTCGTTTTATCGAAACGTACAGTGAGTGGCTCGATCGAGCCGACGATGTTGCCTCAATGCGCGGGGCTTCCTCGGGCCAAGTGGCCGCAGAGGCCTATGCCGGTGACAGTCCGTGGTTCAAACAATTCATCAGATCATCTGTCTTTAGCTAAGAGACGAACCACGTGACAGCAGCGGCTTATCGAGGCTACTTTTCGAGAGGAATGAGGAGGAGTCCGCTGTGCACACTGACACCTCCTCGTCGAGAATCATGCGTCGGCTCACTACACTGTTTCCCTCCGAGTTCCTCGAAGAGCACGCCGAGGAACTCGGCGTGGTCGAGCGAGAGGGCAAGCTTCAGATTCCTGTCCTCGTGTGGGCGCTCGTGTTCGGCTTCGCCGCAGGCGAGAGCCGAACACTCGCTGGGTTTAGACGCTGCTACAACGCTACAGCTGACGAACCGATCTCTTCTGGCGGTTTCTATCACCGGTTGACGCCTACTCTTGCAGAGTATCTCCGCGACCTCGTCGAGGCCGCGCTCGACGAGGTCGCTGTCCCTGATGCTGTTGACGCTGATATCGACCGATTCAGGGACGTGATGATCGCTGATGGAACCGTGTTGCGGTTGCACGAGTTCCTCTCTGATGAGTTTCAAGCCCGCCACGAGGAGCAGGCTGGAGCGAAGCTCCACCTGCTCCACAACGCCACCGACCAGACGATTGAACGGATCGATGTGACTGATGAGAAAACGCACGACAGCGCGCTGTTCAAGACGGGATCGTGGCTGCAAGGACGACTGGTTCTATTTGATCGGGCGTACTTCAAATACCGCCGCTTTGCGTTGATCGACGAGAACGACGGCTACTTTGTGAGTCGGCTGAAGCAGAACGCAAATCCGGTGATAACGGCGGAATTACGGGAATGGCGCGGCCGCGCCATTCCCTTGGAGGGCAAGCAGATCCACGACGTGGTCAATGATCTCTCGCGGAAGTACATCGACGTAGAGGTGGAAGCAGAATTCAAGCGCGGCCAGTACGAGGGAACTCGGTCGCTGGACACGAAGCGGTTTCGCGTCGTCGGCGTCCGCAACGAGGACGCCGACGACTACCACCTGTACATCACGAATCTGCCGAGAGAGGAGTTTCTCCCGGCGGATCTAGCGACGCTGTATCGGTGTCGATGGGAGGTAGAAACGTTGTTCCGTGAGTTGAAAACGCAGTACGAACTGGACGAATTCGACACGAACAACCCTGATGTCGTGAAAATTCTACTATACGCTGCGTTGCTGTCACTGCTGGTGAGCCGAGAGTTGTTGGATCTGGTCACCGAGCAGGCCGACGATGAGATCGTGTTTCCGCCGGAACGCTGGGCGGCGACCTTCCGGTCGCACGCCCAGCTCATCCTCCACGAACTCGGTGAGTACCTCGGCTACTCGCCACCGCCGTTGCTGGAGCGGCTGATCGAGGATGCTCAGAAGATCCACCAACAACGACCGATCTTACAAGAGACGCTCGCTACCGCTACACAACCGAGGTGTGAGTCTTAGCTAAAGACGAATGATTCATCAGATATATGCGGCCGACGCTGGAGGCAGCCTTCCCGGCGGAGATCACACCAGCTGATGAATTGGGCAATATCGACGTCGATCCCGACCGTGGCCCGACAGGCCAGACATCGCTGCAGACGTTTGCACATACGACTGCTGCGAGCGTTCTGGGATGGTGCTCGGTTGCTATTGGTGCTCTGACGAAAGCTCGTCTTCAGAAAGAGAAAGCAGAGTATCTGCCTGATGACTGTGAGCTTAAGATTGTACGACCGCGCCGATTCGCGAAGGGTACTCTTGTCTCGATGGCCCTGCTCGTTATCATGGGGATACAGATGGCTGAACAGGGTGTCTACTTCAATCCAGTAACAATGGAAGCTGGCACGCCAGCCATCCCAACACTGCAGGTTGTCGGTGGTTCAATGATTGGTGCTCTCAACACGCTGTGGGCAGATTACAAAGTCCGAATACAGGATGAGCCAGACAAACGCGGCGTGTTTGACGCACTGCCGTTCTTTGGGCCGGACGCTGAGTAAGTCTGCGGTAGCGACCTCCGGTCGCCTGTGAACTATTCGACCGAAATCAGATGTAATATCCTACCCCCGGCTTCCGCCACCGGCACCGACCTGCACACCGGTCTCGGGGGTGTCGCCAGTGTACCAGGAATCGTCGACACACGACTCGTCGAGCACAGAAATCCGCCACTCGCCGGGCTGTTCCATTTTGACGAGGAATTGAATCTCGGTATCGGGGGTCCCATCTTCATCCAGCAGCCCACACATATCGAGTTCGTCTTTTGGAATCGTTACCATGCCGGAGTTGCCGCGAACATTGAGTTTGTTAATGCTTGGCATTATATTTCACGACCATCGCCAGTGAATGGCCACACTCCTGCTGTTCGGTGAAGACGAGCGTAAAAACCACTCCCATTTTGACACCAATTCGTTGACACCTGTCAAAATGGGCTGGTGCTTTACTAGGCGTGCCAGCCGATACCGTGCTATGGTGACCTCCGTCTCCTGCCTGAATTGTGGCGAACCGGTTGATGCACAGTACGCACGTGTGTTTGGGAACGATGATGACGAGGTCCATGCCTGCCGGAACTGTGCGACGCAAGGCGCTATCGCGAACGGCGCCGCCGTCGACGCCGATCGAGATGGGACGCCGCTGGTGCACCGTCCCGACGTCGACGAGCCCGTTGAGGCTGTCTTCCACGAGGCAGAATCCGAGGAAGACTCCGAGGACTACGTCACGCTCGAGGAACTCCGCGAACAGCCGACCACCACACAGACTGGGTCAAGCACCGACCATCACGACGACGAGGCGTTTGCTGCCCTGATCGCTGAATAGCCTTCAACTCGCCTCGAACCGGGCCCTCGACAGATTGCGGTCCACTGTCGCATCGTTTCAGTGATGAGAGACGCGTGCAGCGACGATGATCTCGCCCGCTGCCCGCTCAAAGAGGAGTTCATACCCCTCAGCCGTCTCTCGCAGCGGGCTGTCTGGGAACGATCCGTCCGGATATGGGCTCGACGGCGACTCGACAATCTCCGGTTCATCGCCACCGATATCGATCAGCCCGCTTCCGGGTGCGAGGACACGCAGCTCATGGACGGCGCCATCGACTGCGGTATACTCTTCGACGATCGTGGGCTGCCCAGCCTCATCGGTCGCGACCTGGACGGCATCATCGCTCTCATCTTCAGCAGCAGACTCAGGAACACTCAGCCGGAACTGGAACTCCGGTGTCTCATGTGGATAGCCCAGGTCAGTGAACTGGAACTCGGAAAACCGGCTTTCGGTATAGCAGAGGCCATAGCCCGGTGGCCGGGACGCGAAGAGATTCTGATCTTGCTTGAGGCCTCGGAAGGGCTTGGGTGTTTCTGCCTTCGTCGTTCGATTCGGGCGCTCGCGGTTACTCAGCTCGACCCAGTAATCAAATTCCTTGAGCCAGTGATTGTGGACATCTTCCTCGTGATGGGCTGCGCCGACGAGCGACACTCCGGCTGACCGCATTTCCTTCGCGGTGTCTGACATGATCTCGACACACTCGTAGGTCCAATGGCCTGCCTCGCCACCACTCGTGGATTCCGGGGCGAGCATTCCGAATTCATCGATATAGACGGTCATCCAATTCCGGTCACCATCGCTGTCAACCCGCGTTCCGCGGAATGTCCGGGCGGCGAGAAACCCAAACCACCAGTGTACAACCGGAGTCGGCTTGTCTTCGCCCTGCGGCGTGAACTTCGGCTGTTCGGTCGTCGTATCCGGAATGGCCATTGCTCTTTCACAGCCCCGGAACAACGGATCGGGATAGACGACATTGAACGTCCCTTTCGGATGGTCCTGGAGCTGCTCGATGAGATCGAACACGTCAGTGTAGTAGCGCACCGCCCGGACCAGCTCCTCTGGAGTGGGCGCGTCGCGGTCGACAGCCTCCATCCAGCGGCCGTTGACATCAATCCCCTCTGGTAACCAGAGCGTTGTCCAGTCGCGGAGTCGACGCCAGTCTGAACTCTGCTGACGACCGTTGCGGACAATTCGCTCGCCGTTGTGTTCCATCTGGTACGTGGCAAACTGGTCGATAGCAGTGGACTTCCCGGAGCCTTTCGGGGCCTCAATGAGCGTGAGACTGGCTTTCGGACTGGTGACGGTATCTGGCCCGTCAGCTGCATCTTCGATATGGATGAGCATATCCGGATAGACACCAGAAAGGGCTGCCCCCGTTCGTCGATAGAAGGCTTCGGGATCGAAGGCGGGAATATTGAAGCGCTGACGGATTTCGTGGGCATCAGAGGGGTATTGACTCGGCGCCGGTCGACCGATGACGATGGGCTGGCCTTGCTGTGTTCGAACAGTGTAGCCGTCGCCGTCAGGATCTTCGCCTATCAACATCAGTGGGTGTGCAGCTGTGGCTGGCTGGTACCGATAGTTGCCTCGTGGCATTCTATTGCGGGCCCTCTCTCATCGGCGAGTGCCTTGCAGTGGTGGTCGAAGCTAGCTGCCGGCTTGTTCCTGTCACCAGCGACTGCAGTGCTGAGAGCCACAGTGGTCATCGCAGAATAGTTGACAGGCGACTAGAATAAATCCGTGGGCTCTCATACACGCGCTCGTCTGTGTGATGAACTCGAGCGCGTACGCCGTGGACCTCACCAGCATACCTTCGGTAACGACCCGTGTGGATCTGCCCGCTGCCACAGCCCGCTGACTCGACTGTGAGCAGTAGTCAGTACTGGATATATACGAACCCTGTCAGGTACGGTCGATGGTGGCAGAAAGGGGAGATATTGGCTGGGTAGTGACACTGACGACATTGTTGTGACGTTTTTGCGGTGAGCGGTACGCGCGCGTTTCCGGAACTGGAACGGAAGGGGGGACCCCCCAACCGCCCAGTCTGTGCATATTGACTGACCTGCTGCGTCCACTCATAGTATCTTCCGCGAGTACAACATATCAGAACTAGAGTATAGTTCTGTTTGGGATGTCATCAGTCCCAGTCATGCGGTGCCGGAATCTACTAGGATGTTCAACTGCTATCAGCTGGTACTGATGTTCGTGTTGATGCCACAGTCTGTCGGCCACTCACAATGCTGGGAACGCACGCGTCGCAATCGTGTTGGAGAGAGTATTGATGAGTGAGTCACGACTGAGCGACGGCGAGGGCGCTGGGGCGCTGGAGGAGTGGGTCGCACTGACGGCAACTGAGCGACGTATCCTCGCCGAGATCAGTAAGATGGAACAGGAGGACTGGGCGATGTGGGGCGGAGCAGTGATTGATGCGGTGGGCGAACAGCACCTCTCGGTGTCAGACAAACAGGTGTATCGCGTCCTTAGCAAGCTGGTTGACCGGGGGTGGCTGGTCGATTTGATACCGGACAAGCGGACGAGCCGATACGCACTCACGCCAACTGGGCGAGATGTGCTTGAGGCAGGCCATGCAGAGCTGACAGCAGCTGTCGACGAACTCCCGGATGAACTGCTGAGTGAGCGTCGGGAGTAGTTTGCACCGACCAAGCTCGCGTCACCCGCTTCCTATGTAGAGAGGTTCATAGGCTTATTCTTATGGAGTTGATACCATAGGGTAGCGGATGTCGTCCTACACCACCATCGAAGACTGGCGGGATGTCAAAGACGGCTATGTGTTGCTGTGACCATCCGGCAGACGGAGGACCATACTATGCCCACGCTCAAAGTCACCATCGGCGAACGCGACCGTCTCGATCGGCGAACCCGCAGTCGTATCAAAGCCGCACAGGAAGGCGACAACTTCGAGGACGTCCAACCGAGACTGAATTTCGAATCATACGACCAACTCAATCGCCTCCTCAGCCCGAAGAACCTGGAATTGTTAGAGGCAATCTCTGAACACGAACCCGCGAGTATTCGCGAGGCCGCTGATCTGGTAGACTGCGACTACAAGCAAGTTCACCGGAATCTCTCCGAACTGGCAGATATTGGTGTCCTCGAGTTCGAAGGCGGCGGATCGGGGAAGGCGAAGACGCCAAAATTGGTCTACGATGGCCTTGAGGTCGATATCCCGTTTACTGGTTCGAACGGAACCACTAGTACTGCTGCGCCATAGCACTCCGCTGGTGTCTCCGTCGGTCACAGGTCGATTTGAGCCAGTAGTTCACCCTTTACGGGAGGAGTGTCGAATATCCAGACATGACAGCAACGGAGGTGTCTTACTCGCTCCCGACGTTGTTGAGCGCGCTGTTCAGCTCGAAGAGTTCTCGAACGACATCGCTGTCCGCAACTCGGTATCGACGTGGGGACGTGTCTGGAACCACTTCGATGAGTTCGACCTCGAGTAAGAGGTCGGTATAGTTGCCGACCGTCTGGCGCGTAACGCCTGCATGCTCTGCGAGTTCGGTTTTGTTGAACTCACGGTTCGGCGGGAGATCAAGCAACGCGTCGACGAGAATCGGGATGGCATCGTGCTGCGTGAGGTAGAGCCATCCGCTGGGGTGTTCCTTCCGGAGTTCTTTCTTTTCCCCGCGGTCGGCTGCGTGGTCCATACTGCTCATACGGGATAACTGCTCTACGCGTGTATAAGGATTTCCACTAGCGTTAATCACCATTAACAGGTGTTATATACGAGTGGCTTCATCGCTCGATTATGGAGAAGCCGTCGGTGAAATGTGCCCTCTTGGCTACGATGATTGCCAAACACAAATGGGGCACACCGATTACAGAGGACGCTCTGCTGAATCTCTCGGCTATTGGCGACGACTATCCAACAGCGCGCGAGGTCTACGCAGACCTCCGGAGTGAGCCGTATATCATCTATCGCGGCAATCGTGGTATCGAACTCGACAAGAGCAACTTCGATAGCCTCGCCGATGTCTTGTACCACGAGTGTGGCTGGGAAGCCTGGGAGATTGAGAGTCGCCTGAAACACTACGAGGGTATCGACGATCACCACTGGTCGTAACAACCAATCTGGGCTCTCCTTCGTAGCTGTATCCTCTGGGTTCTCGGTGAATCTTCTAAGTGGTCATCGCTCGTGGTGGCAAGCGTTCACAGGTAGTCTGAGAACCAATCCGGAGCGCCGGTGTACTCGGCCCAGCAGCGCTTGTGGCACGGCTCTCCTCGGGCATTCGGTATCGCGCGGTCAAGGTCGACCATCTCACCACAGAGGTCACACTCGGCGCGGTGGCCCATTTGTCGCTGTTCAACCGAGAGGTCCTTTGTCTCGATATGGAGCTCGTGCAACGCCCTCGGCGTGAGCCGGACCAGCACCTTCTCGCGGTCGTCGTCGTCCCGCCTCTCTGGTGTGTACGTGAGCACCCAGTCCTGGCCTTCCTCACCATCGCCGGCCGGGCCTAGGGAGATCGTCTGTGCCAACTCGTCCGAAACGTAGTGCCATTCGTTGTCGGCAAACCGTGGGTAGTGGCCCGTCGGTCGCGGGTCCTCGGGATCGATATCGTCGTCGGTCATAGAGACTCGACCTCCTGGAAGGCTTCGTCGATGACGTCCTCGCTGGGGGCGTTCAGATATGGTTCAATCGCAGCGAAGGAATCCCAGCCACCGACGGCCATCACCACACGCGGGTTCATCTGCTCGTCGACGAGAAGTCGTTGGGCGAACCGTCGACGGAGATCGTGCGTACTCACCTTCTCAAAGTCGTCGTCGCCGGTCGCCTCAGCCGCCCGTGCAGCTGTCCGTCGAACCACAGCACGGACACCCGGTTGCTTCAGATCGATAAAGGGGTCTTTCGGCGCGATGTTGTGCTCGTTCTGGAAGCGCTGGAGGTCGCGCTCGACGTCGGCGGGGAGGAAGGCATCGCGAGGCTTCCCACCGTTGCCGCTGGTATCTTTCCCGGCCTGGATACGGAGCCGGTACTGTCCACTCTCGGTCTGCTTGACGTCGACGGGCCGAACCTGTGGTATCTCGAAGGCACGCAGGCCAACGAACGCACCGATCTGAATAATGAGGTCGTCACGCTGACTGTTAGTGGCCCGCCGGAGGTCCTCGATTTCAGCGTCGTTCAACCATACTTTGTACTCGTTGCCCTCGGTCGCTTCAATTCGCATTACGATTCCTTTAGCTTCCGTCACTAAAGTATCTAGCGACTGGTAGGAACGGGGTGGGACACCCCGTGTACCGAGTGAAAATAGGATAGTCTGTTACGACTAATATGACAAGTCGTTACTCATTATCTTAGGCGTGTCTTTGAGATATGGCCGCTCGGTATGTCTACGTATTGAATAGGCGGTTCTTTTTGGCAGTTCTGAAAATAATCACCTTGCGAACTGTTCTGTGACACCTTACTGGCAGTGACATCCGTGGGCCGCGCACGGCGCAAAGTCCGCACTAGCTATCAAATATGATAATCGTGCCCATGTCGTTTTTGCAAATGTCATAAAATAGCTAAATATGTCGAGTAGTGTTCAAGAGGCAATCCAAGTCCTCCATGTTGATGATGAACCGGACTTTCAGGACCTCACTGTGGAATTTCTTGAACGCGAAGACGAGCAGTTCAGTGTCGTCGTAGCTTCTGGTGCCACCGAGGCTCTAGAAATAATCGACAACGACAAGCCAGACTGTGTCATTTCAGACTTCGATATGCCCAGAGTAGATGGACTTGAATTTCTACGGATGATTCGGATAAAGTATCCACAACTCCCGGTTGTTTTCTTCACTTCGCAGGACCGTGAGACGATTATTGGTAGTGCTATCGCCGTCGGTCCCACAGGCTATGTAAAAAAGGAGGCAACTGCTGAACAGTACGAATTTCTAGCCGAACAGATTCGCAGTACGATGTAGTGACCAAACCGCGACTTATCGGACAAGTCGTAATTACGCTAACGTCGGGATTTGGAATTAACCACGACGTTCGTTGGACGCCGTAACACGCCTCGAAAAGTGAATAAGTTACGCGCGCTCTCTATCTACCTCAACCAAATATTCAATAACAAAATCCCACTCGTCGAGATCATAGTGAATCGTTGCGACGTGAGTCTTTGGCTCATATTCGCCTGGATTGATATTTGCTCGCACTGCGTCCCATGCTGGTGTCTTGAGGTCCATTTTCTGACCGTGGTCGCTCTCATCGCGGATGTCCGGCGGTTCCGAATCAGTGGTTGAACCGAGGCTGCCAGCTTCCCTCACAACAATCTTTTCGTACCTCATACTGTCTTTACTCATCACCTTCCTTCCAGAGATAAATCTGCTCGTTTGACCCTGTTTCGACGGCGTCAATCATCGGCAGGTTGTCGGATAGTGACGCTGGATCGACCAGCGGTCATGCCGGACCAGTATTGCGACAATATGTTTAAGACTAAACAGAACCATGACGAAGTTACTAACACCAACCGGAGGCTGCATGGGTGTTCAACGACGAACCGGGTGATAACGAGACGTTCCTATATAAACTCGAACGGGAATCAGAAGTTCAGAAGCTTATCGCACACCTAAAACGGAGTAGGAAGAACTACGTTCGACGACGAGCGGCCACAATGCTGGGGAACATTGCAGAAATCTCGAACCCCAACGAGCGACGGCAGGCTGTCAAAGCACTGGTCAGCGCTGTTAAATCGGATGAGGACGACAGCGTTCGCGCGGCTGCGACCGACGCGTTGTATCAGCGTGGCGAGGACGCGTTCGACTATCTGGTCGCAGAACTCGCTGAGATGGGAGGCTCAGAGGCAACTGAGCGAACCGCGACAACACTGCTAACCGAGTGGCTCTCAGCTGACCACCTTGAGTTCCGGATGGTCGCGGCGACGGCACTTGGCGAACGTGGTGCGACGGCGGCTGTCCCGGACCTGGTTAGGGCGTTAACTGACCCGGCCCCTCGCGTTCGAACCCGGGCTGCGCAGGCGTGTGGGCGACTGTCAGATCCGCGAGTCGTCCCACCACTAAGTGAGCGCCTTTCAGATGGTCGACAGCAAGTGCGGGAAGCTGCCGCTAACGCACTGGGGGCCATCGGCACGGACCGCGCGCTTGCAGAGTTGGTTCCCGTAACCCAGGCAGACGAGGAGGGGCTTCGGCTCATTGCGGTCGATGAACTCGGACAGTTTGGGTCGGTAAAACCTGTCGTGGTCCTTGTTGATGCCCTTGATGACGACTCAACGACGGTCCAGCGGGCAGCGATGCTCTCCCTGTTGGAGTTACTCACGACGGCCTCCACAGAGGAACTCGAACTCATTCGCGGGACCGTTGTCGACGAACTGGCTCGAGCAGATGTCCAGGCAACA
Source organism: Haloarcula marismortui ATCC 43049 (assembly GCF_000011085.1). NCBI lineage: Archaea > Methanobacteriati > Methanobacteriota > Halobacteria > Halobacteriales > Haloarculaceae > Haloarcula > Haloarcula marismortui. Next base: position 12,204 of record NC_006392.1, on the reverse strand, counting down.
GTGCCGGCGCTACTTGATATCGCTGCAGACGGGACACGGCGGCGGTACCGGCAGACAGCGATTTGGTTGTTGAGCCGCATTACTGGTGACCGATATCGATCCGAAGTGATTGACTGCCTGCTCTCGACTCTAGACAAGCCCGACGAGGAAACCGCACAGCTAGCCGAAGCAGTGCTCCCAGAGCTACGGAGTCCCGAGTTAGAGAAGCGCCTTCGGGTGTATCTTAGCCGTGAACGTGGATCCGAAGAGGCACGGAGCCGCGCTCAAGCAGTTCTTGATGAGATATGCGACGGCTCCTCGGGAGAACTTGTGACAACGGGTGTCGACTATACATATGTCGACAGTCCGGCCGACTACACGAACCAGCACAGTTCGCGTGACTGACTGCACCTCTTATACGGTCCTAAACCGTGAACCCTTTGCCCGAATCTGCAGGTCGAACAGTTCCTTGAGTACGTTGATTTCTGATTCGGGCTGTGCGTTCGGATTCAGGTAATAGTGGGTGAGCGCATCCATGTTTGCCAGCCGAGAGTTTAAGACGTGAACGAACTTGAATGCCGTCTCAGTGTCGAATAAACGAAGTAGTTCGCTGAGAATATCAAATCCAACGGTTAGTCGCGAGTTGCTTGTTTGTTGTTCGTCCAAGACACGAACGAGCGTCTCACCAAGTTCGGTCATGCTTACTCCCTTATCCAAGATAGCGATGTCAAGTGGAGCCGCCTCCAGATCAATATCCGTAACATCGGCAAACGGCTGTGCTTTGGTCGTGAGGATCGTCGTCCAGGCTGGCCAGGATTGAAGCGCGTTGTCAAGAAATCGAACGCGCTCTGCTGGGTTATTAGTGACAAAAACTGCGACGTCTGCCGGCGATGTGAAATGCACGCGGGCGTTGTCGGCGCCTGCAGTTTCTAGTGGTGAGAGAATCAGGATATTACCGACCCGATCAATCCGGTCGGCCACATGAACACCAGAGTCGATGAGTGCGGAGACGTGTTTGAACAGGTGATTTTTGAATTTGGCAAGCCCCTCGTCGGCGTCGTAGCTCTGACTGGTCTGGTTGCAGTACGGGCAGTCCCACCTGAGGCTGAACTCGTCCGATTCAACGGTGTGTTTGTAATGGGAGAGTAAGTGGGATTTTACTGCATCTACGAGTTCTGACTGCTTCGACGACCAGACTGTGAACTTACACTCCCGACACTGCCACTGATGGACCATTCGGGTAGGGTATAATTCACTTCGAGTCAGAAATAAACTTATCTATACGTTCTCTGCTGTGATCTAACCAAACGTAATGAGGGCGATACAGTCGATTAACTCGCCGACTGCTACTCAGCGCAAAGCGGTGGGCAAATATGATGGTGTGGAAATCTATGGCTTATTGAATAGACTGCTCTATTGATCGCTCAGCTTTTCGCCGAAACACTCTAGGAAATCCGGCTAGTCATCTTGACATATACGGCTATGACTGATCCCGATTCACAGACCCCGATGCACGAGTGCCAAGCCGATCTCGTCGTCGCACTCGACCTAGATGACTTCTCGCCGGACGCCTATACGTCGGCATCGTATCTCGAAGCGGCCCTCGAGGCTGGCGTCACCGTTGTCGATCTCGCCACCGCCCACGATGTCTCGAAGCGCTCCATCTACCGCGTGCTGGACCGCCACGACATCGACTACGAAACGCCACCCAAAAACGGCCCTGCCCGCCGGCTCTGGAACGCCCATCCCGATTCGGTGCCCGGTGATGACTGATGGGCGCGACCGACACAGCTGCGACCGTCGACGCTGGTGTGGAGCCGTCGCTTGTCGACACGATCAAGAACATCGAGGAGGGTGATCTTCTCGTCGTCAACGGTACGTCACGAACTTGGGATGTCACGGATGTCGCTAACCACACCATTGAGGGCCCGAACGACGCTCGTGAGTCCAAGCGCGTGTGCCGACTGTCCTGTGGCGAGTCGGTGTTGGGCTTGGAGCTTGTTGCGTATCCGGACCACTACACAGCGTCGTTACACGCTCCTGCGGTTGAGGACTGGACTGAAGAGAGCCAGTCGTTCGATGTCCACGATGTCACCATCCTCTCGCAGGACATCCCGTGGGTGGTCGTGACTGGTGGCGCAGACAAGTACCACTTCCCGGACCCACAGGCAGCTGCGTTCGGTGAAGCGCGACCGGCTTGTGGCGGTGGCAATCAGAGCGCGACATATCGTATCGTCCGCTCGAATACTGTTCGGCCTACATACGCTGGCTGCAAAGATTGTCTGCGCCGCGAGAAACCCGTCGCACTCGACCACGTCACCTGTCCGTCCTGTTCACGGTCGATCTGTCACGGCATTCTTCGAGGCAGTGCGGTGGGGGCCGTCGACGGGCTGTCGATCACGTGCCCACACTGTGACTTCGACGGCGTGATCAATGTCGATGTGGCCAGCGGCTTCGCCGGCGTGGACGATCCGACGACGTGACCCACGGTGACTGCTGACGCACAGCCGTTGAGCCGGTAAACTCTATATTGCTATATCGAATATCTGTAGACTAGAGACAGATTGCATATCTGGATACAAAATCTAGATACAATATACAGATACACGATATGTGGGCCTGCACGCACATACAAATGACCGATCCGTGATGCAGAAACGGCGACTCAGAACTGTGTCTCTTGCCGTTCGGTGAAGGTCTCGTAGCCGTCTTCGCCGGCCTCAATAAGATCTGGTCGGACCTCCGCAAGTCCTGCCCGGACAAGCAGCCCAAGTACTGAACCGCGACTCTCCGAGTCGGTGGCATCTCTGTCGAGATACTCGCGAACATCGGCCCCGACAGCATCGAGTTGCCCAGCCTCGTCGAGGCCACGGATCAACGCTGCGAGGTTCCGATCTCGCATGGTGAGGTTTGTCGGGACTTCGCCAGCATCGAGTTCTTCGTAGACGTCGGCGATGTACTCCTCCAACGACGGCGCGTCGGGCTCAGTGTCTTGTTGCTGTGGCTCGCTCTGGTGCCGTTTCTGTTCTTTCGACTGTTCGAGTAGTTCCTCTGGGTCGCGGTCGTCTGTGGTGTCGCTCATCGGTCTGTGAGTCTGCTCAGCAGTTGCTCAGTGTTCGCACTGTACGCCTCACGGGCTCGCTTCCCGGTCGCATAGAGTTCGTCGTCAGGGACGGCGAAGAGCGTCCGGCCCGCGTTCTGGTTATTCCCTATGTCGGCGGTCTTCGTGACTGGTTCGCCGACGATTTCCGGATACTCCTCTGTCACATACTCGACGAACGACTCTGAGAGGGTCTCCTGGCTACTGATTATCGTCGGGATGATCAACGCCAGGCCGAGGTCGACATCAAGGTCAGCACTGATTTCCTCCAGCGTCGCATCCAGCTTCTGTAGCTGGTCACGCTCGAAGGCACCAGGCTTCAGTGGGGCGACGACATTCCGGGCAGCGAAGAGACCGTTGAGTGCGATGTTGTCCTCTTTGCCCGGGAGGTCGAAGATGACGAGGTCGTACTTGTCGGCGACGAGATCCTCGACGAACCCATCGAGTTTCTGGTAGCGCTCTTCGAGTGGGACGTTCGCGAGGTTGTTGTCCGCGCCACCCAGACCCGGGTCAGCTGGGATGAGGTCCGGGCCCTCGTCGGTCGGGAATGTCATCCGGTCCAGCAGGTCATCGATGTTGTCTCGGAGGAACGCCCAGTCATCACCGAAGACAGCTGAAATCGGAGCGTCGATTGAGACCCCGTCGTCGGTTGCCTCTTCGTCGACGATGGAGAGCCCGAAGTGTGTCGCGAGGTCGTTCTGCGTTCCGGCGAGGTCGACCAAGAGCACCTCGTGACCCCTGTTGTGTGCAGCGACAGCGATGTGGGCGGCGCTGGTTGTCTTCCCGACGCCTCCCTTTTCGACATAAGTAGCTATCCTCTTGATTTCTGAGCTGGTCATCATGCCACCTCTCTGTTTTCTACCTTACTGTGGCATTTAACACAAACAGGTTGTAGTTCAGCCTCTTCGTGCGCTGTCTCTATATCATCAAATTCCTCTACTGGTGGCTCATGATGGATGTCGAGACTCTTTCCGTATGTTCTGATATGAGTTGGTTCAGTGAGCCCGCAACTGGCGCAGCGCCCTTCCCATTCCAGTAATGCATCTATCCGGTAGGATGCCCAATCTGAGCCGTAGTATCTACTACCACCGTGTTCGAAATCTGGGTGTGTCTCTCCTTGGAATAGTTCAGTTCGGCACTCGATTGAGCAGAAATTGTGGTCTGTGAATCGGTGGCAGTACAATTCCAACTCTTTGCTGCAGTTATCGCATTCTACTGTTTCTGGCCCGCCCTGATATGATGGATGTTCAGATGTCTCGCTAACCCTCTCAGTATAGTGTTTCTGGTAGCAGCTCTTTGAGCAGTAGTGATTCGAATACCGTTCTGCTCTGTTTTTGTTTTTAGTAACTGACTCGCCACACCAGTCGCATTCAGTCTTGATTTGTCCCTGACTGTACTTGCATTCCTTAGAACAATACACCCCTTTTCCACGCTCTATTCTCGATTGGAACTCGCTGAACTCTTCGCCGCACTGCTCACAAGCCAGTGTCTCTTTCGCCAAAGACTCGCCGTGAGTCAGCTTATGATGGACTTTCATCCCGTGGTCATCGGCATAAATCTCACCACAGGTTGGGCATTCTTCCCCAGATTTCATATACAGATACTGTATACATATCGGTGATACAAATATATGCGTCAGACGCACACCCGTTCCAATAAGTTCAGAGTGGCATGGAACCAACCGCAGTTTCTGTACAACAGAGTCGGTTGCTAGAATAGCTAATTGTGACATTCCACCGACGTTGGACCGCTCTGTACGGTCCAGAAAATTTCATTACCTTAGGGCTAGTCGGACACGGTAGGTATCTTACGTGCCCCCAATCGACTCTATTGACCGGCGAACGGATGTTGCCTTCCTTCTCTTTCAATACGCCGAGACGATCGAGGGGGTCACCAAACTACAGAAGCTACTGTTCCTCATTGAGCAAGAGACTGAATTTTTTGAGGCGTATCAGGAAGACATCGCGTTCGAATTCGCACCGTACAAAATGGGGCCGTTTTCTGAGTACGTCTACGAAGAGATAGAGTTCCTTCTCTCATTGAATGCTATCGAGTCAGAACCACTTGATCGAGCGATCTCGAACGACAATAACGCGACTCTTGCTGAGAAGCGGTTCTCAATTACACCGAAAGGACAGAAAATTGCGAGTGAACTGGAGAAGCAACTTGAAGCTAAATATCGTCAGGAACTTCGGACAGTAGTTGACACCTATAATCGAATGGCACTGACCAGACTTCTTGAATATGTCTATCGGGAATATCCGAGCTTTGCTGCTGAATCAGAGATTCTTGACGAACTGGATGTAGAGTCAGGGCCGGTGTAAGCCACGTATGAGTAAGGTAGATCACGATCCGGCGTCTCGCCGATATGCGAAAAAGTGGCAGGAAACACTTGACCGGGATGAGTCGTACTATATCCCAGAAAAATACCAGCTCGGCATCGTCGCCAACTACTTATCTAGACATGATATCACCTATACGACTGAGGGAGAGGTCTTCTGCTATCCCATTGATATTCTTGCGGTCAAGCGAGGGTCAACCATCGCTATCGAACTGAAATCACGAAATGTCGGGGCAGGTATTGAGCAAGCGCAACGAAATACTGACTATGTCGACTATTCATTCCTCTCACTTTGGGACGACGACATTACCGATGAACTCCTCAGCCGGGTTAGTGACCTGAACATCGGTCTCCTTGGCGTTGGAGAAACAGTGACGGTATACTCTGGCCCTTCACAAACAGGTCAAGAATTATGTAAGAGAAGTAGCGTAATAGAAACGATACTTGACGATGTTCGAGGCGACCCTCCGATACAACAGCAATAGCGACAAGCACCCTGTCGGAACATCTTTGGAATATCTGGATTCGGTTCTCGTTCCTGCCCGGATGCTTGCAGCCAACGCGAAAGCGCTTCCATCGAATCTCCAAAACTACGCAGATGACGCCGGAGTGAGCTACTATATTGACCCGTCTCTAACGGATTTCAGGGTTGGTGATGATTTTCGAGATGACTCGGGTAGTGTCCGCCGATGGCACTGGGAGTATGCCGAGCAGGTTGACCCGCTTCTTGAAGAACTCCTGACAAAGCAAGAGAACCTCGATGCATCACAACTGCCTGATTCTCACGTTGAGACACTGACGAAGGCGTCTGTTGCCTTTCAGGAAGGCTTTGTGGTCACACAGCTCGAAGAAGAGGTTGGCAAGTACGATTCGCTCTCCGATCCAGATTCATATCGCCCTACGGCAGTCATTCCATGGTATCACAAGATCCGCACGCCAAGCGACATTGAGGTCAACGACACGATACTCACCGCTGCACGAGACGCTGCATCGCTCCCGCTGAAACCCTGTTTGTTCATAACGAAAGACATCCTGCGGAGCAGTACACATCTTGACGAACTTCTTTCGCTACTTTCTGAGCACAATATTGAGCAGTGCTTCATCTGGGTGGAAAATCTTGATAAACACGAAACTGGCCAGCACGATTACGAGCATATTGCCCGGTTCGTGTCCGATCTTGCCGATGCTGGTGTATCGCCACACTTCTACTATGGTGACTACTTTGCCACGCTCCTATCTCATCTTGGCCTTGATGGAACTATCTACGGTTCGATGTATGGTGAAGAAGATGCGGAACGGCGTGAACAACGCGGTGGTGGCGGAGTAATCACTCGATACTATCTCGATGAGGTCTCTGACTTTGTCAAGATTCCTGCTGTGGTGGACGTCCAACAGCGGGTCGGAGCTGAGATGTGTGAGTGTGATGTCTGTGAGCGGCAGTTTGATTCATGGCAGGATTTAGCAGCCTTGGAGAACGACGATGACGAAAACATACAGACGCCGATGAAAAAGCATCACCTCCGGATACGCTGGCGACAGATACGCCAGGTTGAATCAGAGTCGCTTACCGACTCACTTGACCGTCTGGAGTCAGACTATCAAGAGTACGTAATGCCGTTCTCTCGGTCAAATCAGGTTGCAGATTCGAAATCTCTCAATTATCTACCGTGCTGGCAGAACGCACTCGAAGCGATCGTGTCTGAGTAAGCTACCGCAGGGTCAGCTCAGTAACCAGAGCACGACGACCACGACGATCGCGAAAGCGAGAATCGGAAGCAGGTACTGGCGGACCAGGGCAACCGGTGCGAGGATCGTCGCCCGAAGTGTGTGATAGGCACGCCGTGCCGTTGCGGTAAGTCCAGATCCACTCGCCTCCTTGTGGGCCGGCAGTGTATCGTGCTGGCTGGCCTCGACCGAGCCATCGACGGCCACGTCGGGGCTGGACTCGAACCCGGGATCAGGCGTTGTTCCGTAGGTCTGGGTGTCTGTATCGTCCAGTGCATCCGGGCCTGTCGATGAACTGGACTGGAGATCGGATTCAGCGACAGGTTCGAAGGTGGTTGCAGTGCACTCACGGCATTCATCGGGATTCTGTGTATGAACCGTCTCACACCGCGTGCACATCCAGAACATCAGGTGCTGTATCGAGAGTCCTGTAGAAAATACCTTGGGGGTGCAGCTACCGTTTGCATCGACGCTTGCGGGGATAGCAGAGCCCAGCTTTTATTCAGCTCATCAGCTTCGGCGATGTGTGCGGCAGCACCTCGTCGTGGATGAACCGCGTGAACTCGATCGTGTCCATATCTTTGGGATCGTAGATAGCGAGCCAACCACTCTCCGAGAGGACGAGCTTCAGCAGTCGGCCGTCGTACTTCAGATTCGTCAGGCCCAGCTGACTGTTCTCGTTGCTGTGGATGAACTCCGCCAGATCGGGCTCGCTGTCGATGTCGCCATAGGCTGCACCGCTATCGATCGGGCCGTCGCTCGCTCGGAACCAACCCATCCATGGGTCGGCGTTGTGGTGTGCCGCTGCGAACGACTCGAGGTCGACCTGGGCGGGGTGGATCGTCTCCACCTACTGCGACTCTGGCTATTACTTTCACTCCGGTGGGCGAGTGTTTATATTGTTTCCACCTCATCGGAAAGTTGTCTCCCAGTGAAAAAGATAGGAGACAGAAACACAATGAGTACTGGATTAGCGATTGTCGGTACGATTGCAGCAGGATACGTCCTGGATCAGTTGAGTCAGTCAAACAAAGATCACGACGATGTTCTCAAAGACACCTATCAAGCGGTATCTCAGGCAGCCGCCGCGGACTCCTCACTCTACGTCGATCATATCGACGTGGACGCAGCAGGTAATCCACGGTCAGCGACGCCAGGGACCGATCACGTTCCGGACCTTGTTCTGACGGGCTTTGCGGACAATAGCATCGTCGTTGAAGTCGAAACTGGAGATTCACTCAACGGTGACGCGCTTGACCAACTCGAAGACTTCTCGAAACCCGGTTATACACGGGCCCTTGTTGTACCTGACTCTGTCGTGGATGATGGGATACAGTTCATTGAGGAGTACACCGACGCGGCGACAGCAAATATCGTCGTTTGTGGACCGAGCGACACGCCGAAGTTGCTGTAATCGCCCTTCTGCGGGTAGCAGTGGAGTATTTTTTGTACTCCTGTTAGAGCAACTGGTCTAACGCGCCTTTTTGTCCAGTCAGTCCGGACTGTGCCGCTGACGTACCTGTTTGCTTCCCGGAGAACGACTCCGGTGAGACGGCCTGTTGCATTGCTGTGAGCTTCGACCGCAGCTGGCCGCTCGTCGAGCGCACCAACTCATCGTCTGGCCAGGAATGGATTTCGAGCCCGTCAAAGCGCGTTGCGACTTGCTGAACCGTGTTGAGTTGTTCGAGGGCGTACTCGACCCAGTACTGGTGGCTGTCCTGCATCTGCTGGAGTTCGGTGACAACGTCGTCGTAGCCGGCTTCTTTGGCGGCGGTGAGACACTGCTGGAAATTCGCGCCACGGGGATTGATTGGTTCGTGGAAGACGACAACCTCGCCGAGCGCTCTAAAGTAGCTGAGTAGCTCGTGAAAGTCGTCTTCGCCCATCGTCGGGTATGTGGGTGACATCGAGACGAACACCGACACACCGGCCTGCTGGAGTTCGTCTAACGCCTGCCAGCGAGTCATCGTCGACGAAGATATCGACAAAGCAGAGCTAACCAACATTTCGTGAAATATCGGACCGTTGTTGGTTAGCCATCGACACCTGTCCGATAGCGTCGACTTTTTACCACTGTTTCCCTCGTTTGATTGTCAGTTATTGCCGGAGGGCGGCCTATTGGTTTCCCCTAGGTTCTTTAGCGTACCTGCTACCGTCTAGAGGGCTCAGTTGAATCCACAGATGGCGCCGGGATAGGTCGTTAGAATCACCGGTATGAAGCGGGAGAGTAATGTTATGCACAACACCCTCTTCCGCTTCGTGAAGCAAGTGGCTTCACTCGCTCAAAAGCTTACTGACGCTGCGCTGATGGAACTGAGTGATCCAGCCGGCAACGGGTTTGCCGGCTGGAAGCACGCAGTCTTGCTCTATCTGCGCGAACACATGAGCGCGGAGTACGAGGAAATCATCGACTGGGCCGAAGAGATGGAACGTGTTCGAGCGGTATTGAATCTTCAACGCGGGGAGTTTCCCGCGCCTTCGACGCTGTGTAAGGCGTTCAAACGGGCATCGATAACTGTCTGGCGACAGCTGCTCCGCCGGTCGGCGGAGCTGCTGGACCAGAATGGTCACGCCGCAATTGATGCCACCTACTTCGACCGTCAGCAGGCATCGTCTCACTACTTGCGACGGATTGATCGTTCCGTCAAAACGATCCAGACGACGTTTCTCGTAGATACAGCTGAGGGAGCAATTCTTGACTTACACTGCAGCACGAAGTGGCCTGACGAAACCAAGATCGGCCCGAAGGTCGCCCTGCGGAACGCGGGCGACCTTCGAAGCTTGGCCGCTGACAAAGGCTATGATGACATGAGCTTCCGTGAGGAGCTTCGAAACGCCGGGATTTGTCCGCTGATCAAGCACCGTGTTTTCGCTCCTTACGATCACGCACACAACGCCCGAATAGACGACGAGCTCTATGGTCAGCGATCACAGACTGAGTCCGTCAACTCCTCAATCAAGCGCTCGCACGGCTCCGCCGTCCGAGCGCGTGACTGGTTCCGCCAGTTCCGGGAGATAACGCTCATAGCCGGCGTTTATAACGTGGAGCAGGCAATTGAACGCTGAAACGCCGAAATTCGCCGGATTCAATTGAGCCGTCTAGAGTATTCACCTATGAGTCAGGCCACACTCGGGTCCCCCTACCGGAATTCTGACCTCTTTGCGGGCTACTATCTCGACGAACGGGTCGCCGACCTGGACGACTGGGAATGTGACGACGACGCGGCGCAAGCCTTCGAGGATCTCCAAGCGCTCTGGGAAGGCGAAGGCGACCTGCTGCCGTCGTACAACGAAGACGAACTGCTGGGTGCATGGATCGACGAAGTACTCGATATCCTCGGCTTCGACACGCTGCAGGAGACGACACTCCCGGACAGCGGCGGGTACAACGACCGCTTGCTCTTCGAGTCTGCTGACGCCCGGCGAGATGCGGCGCGACAGAAACGCGACGGCAACACCGAGGGCATGTACGGGCTGTCGGCGGCCGTGCTTGAGGCCAAGCAGTGGGACGCCGATTTCACCGAGCGGTTTAGCGAACAGCGCTTCTATCGCGATGCCTCATACGGAGTTGTGTAGCAATTTACCGGTGTCCACCCACCTCGGAGCCGGTGTAATCCGAAAATAATCTACACTAATCCGTATCACACCAGATCAAATACTAAGCCGTTTGTGTCGGTCGCCGTAGACGAGGTCGGTGGTAACGATAACCTTCGATAACTGTGATGCGGGCGAATTGCTTCAACCGCCCATGGGTCCGTCTGTAACAGAGTTTTCTTTCAGCGTTTTGTGCTGGTCCCGCCAGCTTCAACCCCACGAGGGTCCGTCTGTAACCTGTATGTCCACGGCCACAACCACAACGTGTGGGAGCTTCAACCCCACGAGGGTCCGTCTGTAACTCCGTCGTGTGCAAGGACTGGACTTTGAGGGGACGGGCTTCAACCCCACGAGGGTCCGTCTGTAACGTCAGGAAAGGTCTACATGAGCAACAAGTGGGCGGGGCTTCAACCCCACGAGGGTCCGTCTGTAACCATATTTGTCCATCCAGTATTTCACAGTACGCTCATCCGTAGCACATTGTTGATTTCACAGCGTTGCTTGAACAGCGTGTTTGAGAGCATCTCGGCCGGGTTTCCGAAACAGCTCTCGGCGTAGCTGAAACGCTCTAAGATACTGTGTCAGCTTGTCTTTGGAGATACCTCGGTGGGGCGAGAGCCACCGTCGCACCTGCGACGCGTGGCTCTCGCAGGTGTTGACGTGCACCTCATCGTCGGCGTATTCACCGTCGCCATGGACGACGTATTCGCGGTCGAATGCGTCGTCATCTTCGAGCGGTTCGTACGCTCGAAAGCCGTCGGTATAGACAGTGAGCGACTCCTGCTGGCGGTCGGCCAGCAGGAGTCGAATCGTCGATTCGTCTGCGGCTTTCGCTGGAATCACGTACCGCTGTTCGGTGCCACGGTCGGCGATGATGAAGATCGGTGGCTTGTCGCTGCTATACGAACCACGCCCGCGCGTAGACAGGCCACGCGAGCGCGACTCCCGGTCGCGCTCGCGGCCTTTCTTCCCGGCAGAGACGTACACTTCGTCGATTTCGACCGGGCCGACGAGATTGAGGGAAGGCGCATCGAGCGCTCTGGCAAAGCGCTCGATGCGCCGGTGCATCGTTTTGTGTGTCACCTCGATTTCGCACTGTAGTTGGCGGAGACTCGTATTAAACCGGAGAAACGCGTAAATTGAAAACAGCCACCGTCGGAGCGCAATCTTCGAATGAGCGAAGATTGTGCCAGTCTTATCGTTGAACGTGCGGTCGCAATTCTTACAGAGATACCGTTGAAACTCTCTGTAGCTGCCGTTTCTGACCGTCCGGTCAGAACGGCAGCGAGGACAGGTAACACCATCACGCCAGCGAACCTGCTCCAACAGGTCCGCTGCGACCGATTCCGACCCAAACACATCTAGCGGAATCATTCGTGTCGGGCACCGCTGGCGCGGTGCTCTTGTCCTCTTCGACTCCGCAGCTACTGCTCTCCAGTATCAACAATCTCCTACGCAAGAGCGT
>NC_006391.1 GCF_000011085.1 Haloarcula marismortui ATCC 43049 | reverse complement strand
AAAAGGCCGTTCGATATCGGTCATGACCAGCGGCGTTGCTGGGTCAGTCATCGGCCATGACCTCCGTTGTCGCGCCGGGCCCAGTGCGTCTCGGGATGCGCGCCGCCACGATCTCCGTGCTACTGTCGGGGTTGAACATGATATCATAGTGATTCTGGGTCGTTGTGATCGGGTTCTCCGGGAACGTGCCATCGGCATACGGGCTCGAAAGTTGCTCGAGCACCTCAGGCTCGTCACCAGAGATATCGATGATGCCGTCGCCGGGCGCGAGGACACGCAGCTCGTGCACAGCGCCACCGGCCGCGCGGTACTCGTTGAGAATTGTCGGCTGGTCATCGTCGTCGGTCGCCACCTGGAGGTCCTCGACGATCATGCCGCCGTCGTCGCTGGTCGACACGTCGACCGACGACGGGATACCGAGCCGCAGCTGGAACTCCGGCGTGTCGTGTGGGTAGCCCAGGTCGGAGAACTGAAACTCCGAGAACCGGCTGCCGGTGTAGCACAGTCCGAAGCCCTTCGGTCGCTTCGACAGCAGGTCTTGGTCTTGTTCGAGGTCCCGGAACGGCTTCGGTGCTTCAGCCTTGGTCGTCCGGTTCCCGCGGTCGTGGTTCGAGAGTTCGACCCAGAAATCGAACTCTTTGAGCCAGTGGTTGTGAACATCTTCTTCATGATGGCCGTAGCCGACCAGCGACAGGCCGGCCGAACGCATTTCCTTCGCGATATCGGCCATGATTTTGATACACTGATGCGTCCAGTGGCCGGACTCGCCACCCGGCGCTGACTCCGGTGCCAGCATCCCAAACTCGTCGATGTGGGCGGTCATCCAGTTGCGGTCGCCATCGCTATCAACACGCAGGCCGTCGAACGTGCGTGCCGCGAGGAAGCCGAACCACCAGTGCGATGCCGGCGTCGGGTTCGGCTCGTTCTTGGGGACGAACGTCGGGTGTTCGACCGTTGTGTCCGCCGTCGACAGCGCGTCCTCGCACTTGCGGAAGTACGGGTCCGGGAACACGACGTTGTACGTTCCTTTCGGGTGGTTCTGCAGCCGCTCGACAAGTTCGAGGACATCCGAGTAATATCGCACATCCCGGCAGAGTTCGTCGGGATCGGGGTCGTCGCGGTCGACGGCTTCCATCCACCGACCGTCAACGTCGACGCCGCTGGGGAGCCACAGCGTCGTCCAGTCAGCCATCCGCCGCCAGTCCGAGCTTTTCTGCCGGCCGTTCCTGACGACGCGCTCGTCGTTGTGTTCCATCTGGTATGTGGCAAACTGGTCGGCAGCTGTGGACTTGCCCGAGCCCTTCGGCGCTTCGACCATCGTCAGTGATGCGCCCGGGGAGTTCACCGTCGACGGGCCGTCCGATGCGCTTTCGATATGCACGAGGAAATCCGGGTACACACCCGACAGCGCCGCCCCCTCCCGTGGATAGAACGCTTCTGGATCAAACGCTGGGATATCGAACCGCGTCCGAATCATCTCGGCGTCGTCATCCCAGTCACCGGGCGGGTCGCATCCGTGGACGACTTGTGCGCCCTGTCGTGTCTGTTCGGTGAATCCGTCCTGTTCTGCCTTTGGTTTTCTCTGTGACATCGTTAGCTCACTCCAGACAAATCAGCCGGTTCACGGCGGTTTACGTCACCACCGCCGAGTCCGGCGTTGTGGACAATCGGGATATCGAGGTCGGCCAGCGACCGGCTGACCAGTTCCTTCGCCACCTCGACATCCGCCATCGTAATCTCTTCACGCAGGTTCGCCCGAGCGGCCGCCTGTGCGACACGGCGTGCGGCCCCGAGTTTCCGGGCGGTCACGGGCACGGGCGGCCCGTGGTACTGCCCATCCGCGTCCGCGAGCGCATCGCGATAGCGCTCGGGCAGCGCCATCTTTTGCTCTTCAAACCACGCCGCCAGCGCCTCGATGACCCTGTCGTTCGCGGGTGTGGGATGCAACTGTCGCGCCCGCAGCAGGACCGCGCGGTACTGGTCCATCGACAGCACTGGGTCGATAGTATCGGCGTCAGCCGTGTCGAGTGCCTGCCCAGTCGCGTCTTTCAGCGATGCCGACCACGTCCGTATCATCGACTCGGCCAGTTCTCGGACGTGTTCGCGGTCCTGTTTCGACCGCATCTGCATGATAAGGTCAAACCGCGACAGCAGCGGGCTGTTGATGCCCAGCGCGTCGACCAGCGACTCGTCACCAGCGAAGTGACCGCCGAGCGGGTTGCACACGCCCAGCAGCCCGCACTCGGCTGGCAGCGTCATCGACTGCCCGCCCAGCGACAGCGGCAAAATCTGGTCGGCCAGCGCCGAGTGCATCTTCTCGATGGCATCATCGCCGGCCTTGTCCAGTTCGTCGACGACCGCGATGCCCTCGTGGGCGCGGACCAGCACGCCGGGCTCAATGCTGAATCCGCCGTCGGAAAAGTCGTCTTTCACCGCCGCCGCGGTCAGCCCCGGCCCCGACACGCGCTCGCCGCTCGCGAACGCCGACCGGGGCGCGACCGCCGCGGCCCACTTCGCCAGTACGGACTTCCCTGTCCCCGGGTCACCCGGCAGCAGGACGTGAACGTCGCCCCGATAGTGCGAGCCGTCCGGTCCGTCGAACGTCGACGCGCTGACCAGCTGTAGGACCAGGCCGCGAACGACCTGCCGGTCCCGTGGGTGCGAGCCCGACACGAACTTCGGCGCTGCGGCCGCCATCAGCACATCGGCCGTCGACGGGTCCTCGATATCCACGTCGAACGACTCCGGCCGCTCGCGAAGGCGCTCGAAGAGGTCCCGCTGGTCAGCCGTGAACTCCGCGTCTTGATAGGTTTGGCCGGCCGCTTGCACGGAGTTCACGACGACCTGTGGCTCGGGAATCGGCCCGCCACCGCGGAACTGCAGTTCACCAACGAGCACCACGTCCTGACAGTTCGCGATAGCGCCGTGTCCCGCGAGGTCGCCCTGCAGGTGCGCGATGATATCCGAGGTATCGCCACCCAGCGCCGCGCTGCTGGGATTCTCTAACAGGAGCTTCTGATAGTCCTCGTAGCGGGACTGGTCCGGGTTGATGCGGAACGGCCCTTTCGTCTCGCAGCCGACGCACTCGAAGGGCTCGATGAACTGCCCGGGCTCGAATGGTATCCGGGTGAGCGTGCCACAGCGCTGGCACTCGAAGGCCGCTTCGACAAGCCGTGGTTGCACCTGCGTTCGCTTCGCGACCTGCCCTTCCAGCGCCAGCAGTTGCCCGCGCCGATCCGACGGTGAGAACTCGCCCGGCGCGGTCGTGTGTGACTCGGGCAGGTTCTCGAAGCGCGGTGTCGCCTGCCCCAGCGACGTGTCGACCGGCAGCGGCGTGTCCCGAATCCCCCGTTCCACGTATTCAAGCATCGAATCGGGCGCATCGAGGATATCTTCGGCCAGCGTTGGGTCCCACCGAGCGAGGTCCGTCCAGTCCAGCGTCAGCGACGTGTCGTCGGGATAGCGCTGGGCCAGCAGCGCCACCTTGTCGCTGACCTGCCAGCGGAGATACTGAGCGACCCGGTCGGACAACTCGTCACTCATCGCTGTCCTCCGTGGCCGGCGTCACCGAGTCGCGCCACTCTTCGAGTCGGGCAACGAGGTCCTCGACGAGCGCGCGTTCCTGTTCGGTGACGCCGTCCCAGTTGACCGCCATGCCCGCGGCCCGGAACGACGCCAGTTTCAGGAGCTTCCCGGCCCGCTCGTCGGCCAGTTCGGTTGTCAGTTGCGCCGCGTCCTCGGTGTCGATCTCTCCGTCGTCGACGGCGTTCTGGACGCGCTCGAAGATCGTCGGTTCGGCCAGTGCCACGAGTGACGCCGCGTCCTGTTCGCGAGCCCGGGCCGCCCGGATGGCTTCGATATCCATTATCCCGGCGGCACCTCCTTTGCGCGGCCAGCAACGTCGGCCAGTTCGTTGCTGTTGGTCACTAACTCTGAGAGCGTGGCATTCATCGCCGGGAATATCTCGCCGGCCAGCAGCCACTCAAGCCGGACTGACGGCCCGCGAGTCAGCGAGTGCCACCAGTTGCCGTGCCGGTCCAGCACGTCCTCGATGAACCCGCTGCGGACGTGGCCCTCGGTCATGTGGATGATATCCTCTGCCCACGCCATGACCTCCGATTCGACGCCGGGCGGGTCCCGTAGCGTCCGCCGCAGCATCCCGTGCTGTTCGACCGCGCGCTGATGCAATCGTGGCCGCCCAGCGACGTACTGAATCCGTTCGGCGTCTTTGACGCCTTCCTCATCGGAGAACTCTCCGACCCGCTCACGCAGCATCTCAGTGGCGTCCTGAAACGCCGGCAGCAGCACCTTCCGAATGAGCCGCCGCCGGAACGCATCGGCAGTCTCGTCGTCGCGGGGTGCCTGGTCACAGATTGCGATCCGGTCGTCCGTTTCTGCCATGAGGCAAGCGACTTCCCAGCGGTCTTTCACGAGGTCCTCGTGCCACGTTTCCGGGGTTTGCCCGCCCGACACCACGTCGACCGCGTGGCACCACTCCAAGACCTCAGTGCGGGTCTGGAAGCCATCGCGAAGGGACTGTTGCAGGTGGCGCTGCTGGGCGCGAAGCGAGTCGAGCCCAGCTGCGAACGAGCGGTCGACCGACCCGTCGTCGCTCGCGAGCCATTTGAGCGCGTGATGTCCGTCGGCCGCCATCGGGTCAGTCATCCGCATCAACCCCCTGTTGTGGCGACGACGGCGAGAGGTTCGTTGACGGGTTGTTCCCGCCGTGTTCGTCGTCGAGCGCTTTCTGAATCTCCGTGCGAACGCGGTCGACGATTTGCTGGCCTTGCTCGTGGTCAGACCATTCCAGTTCGGTGACCGCTTCGAGAACTTGGTCGAAGGTCTTGCGCTCTTCGTACTCGTGGCGCTCGGTCTGGACCTGTGCCTGCACGTCGTTCCAGTGGGACGGCCCCCAGTCGACTTCGAGCGAGCCATCGCGAGCTTCGTGGCCGTCGATCAACGCCGGCAACGTCGCCAGCCCCAGCCCGATAATCGACGAGCCCAGCGCCGCGACTGTCCCGAGGTAGACCAGCGCGCCACCACCGAGTGCGATGCCGATGAACCGCCAGTTGCGACGGGCGAACCAGTTCGACACCGCCGCCGAGATAGCCGCCGGCAGTGCCGCAATGCCGTCGGCTTCGGGCGGGTCCGCGAGGTCCTCGTCGGCAACCGCTTTCGTCAGCGACGGCGCGAACTTGAGTCGCGCCGGTTTGTGCCGTAGCACCTTGTCGGACTCTGGGTCGACCTCGAAGAGCTGGTCGAGGTCGCCGTCGCCACTATCGTAGGACTTCCAGTCCTCGGTCGGTATCTTCGCCGGGTCCGCCCAGTAGCGGGCCAGCATCGGCCGTAGGCCGGACACTGGGGCATACAACTGTTCGCCGTGTCGGTACACGGACTTGATTTTGTTCGCCACCCGCCGCGTGCCGACCGTCTCATCCCCGCTGGGCGAGATAGCGCCCTGCCGGAGTTGCCGCCGGAAAAAGCCGGCTTTCGAGAGGTCGCTGTCCCGAATCGACAGCATCACCGGCAGCGCCAGCAGGCCGATGAGAATGCCGACCGCAATCGGCGCGTTCGCGAGGATAATCGACGTTTGCCACGTCCCAACTATCGCCGCGATGCCGACCACGACCGCGACGACACCGGCCCAGTACGTGACGCCTTTCAGCGTCCCGACAATCGTTCGCGAGAGGATGTGTTTGGCCGACGCCCCGGAGAACATGATGCCACAAATCGCCGGGATAATCAGGTTCAGCGCCCCCCAACGCCAGAGGTCGCCTTTCGAGTTCGTCGGGTATGCCGGTGACGCCGTCAGCGGGTTGGTCTGGTGGCCGAATCGCC
Organism: Haloarcula marismortui ATCC 43049; assembly: GCF_000011085.1. Classification (NCBI taxonomy): domain Archaea; kingdom Methanobacteriati; phylum Methanobacteriota; class Halobacteria; order Halobacteriales; family Haloarculaceae; genus Haloarcula; species Haloarcula marismortui. Next base: position 33,683 of record NC_006391.1, on the reverse strand, counting down.
AGCGTGCGCCCTCGACGCGGCTGCCGTCCTGTTCCAGCCACGCCGTTGCCTGCCACTGCTGGTCGTAATGGGACTGCAGTTTCAGTTTCGACGCCGAGTAGCCGTTCTCTGCCTCGAAGCTAATCCGCTGGACGCTCTGATTCGCCGCGTAGGCCCGCTGTGTCCCGTTGACTCGTGTCGTCTGCTCCTGCCAGAACACGACGACAAACTCGTAGTCACCGACACTCTCGCCGAACGCGGACGTGTACGCCAGCAGGTAGTCTGTTTTGAGTGCCTGATTCCGACCGAGCGGCTGATAGCTCGACTGGGCCGGGTTCAACGGCAGGTACTTCAGCACGATCCCGCCGGTCGGGAGCATCCGCGTCGACTCCGGCGGGCCTTGCGAACCGCCGCTCGATATCTGGTCGCCGCCCGTCCGCAGCTCGTCGATACCGAACGGCCCCGGCGCGGTCCAGTCGCTCGACTGGCTGTCGTCGGTGGCACTCGTGCCGTTGGTCGCGTTAGTCTGGTAGTGTCCGTCGGCCACCGCTGCCGATGCGGGCATCGCGAACGCGCCCGCCACGGTGACAGCGACGAGGACGACCGCAACACTAACCGCGGCGACGGCGGCCCTATCACCTCCCGAAAGTGCGTGTCCGGGCACGGTTAGCCCCCCGAAAGAGCGCTTGCTACGCCGTTGACGTAGTCCGTCGTTGCCTCCGGCGCGGTGAACATCAGAACGGCCACAATGCCGACCACCGCCAGCAGGACCGCGCCCCAGCCGGAGATGTTAATCTGCATCCACCGCCTCCTCTGCCGCCGCGCCCGTGTACAGCGCCAGCCCCACGACCAGCGCCGCCAAGAACACGACCAGCGTCTCTTTGCCCGTCAGCCCGAGGACCACCGTGCCACCGCCGGCCAGCGCGCCAGCGCCGATGAACGACGCCGCCGCGCTCCAGAGGAATCCGCCGGCATACACGCCACCGAAAAAGCCGCCCACCAGTCCCGTCGTCAGCCGGGCCGGGCGGCCTTTGAACCACTTAATCGGGTAGGCCGTCTTTGCCAGCACCGACGTGTACTCGCCGATCACGTAGAACACCATGACCATGATGGCCCAGCCGGTCGCCGTCGCCGTCGTCACCTCTGGCATCGGCCCACCTCCGGGCTGTCCGCTGTTCCTGTTCGATACGTCCGCTTGATATGTTCGTTCTGAATCATGAGTTTAGCCGTCCGTTCGGTTGTCAATCTGTTCACGAGCTTTCAGCAGGAGTTTCAGCAACAGCAACGCCGCCAGCCCAGCGACGATCTTCGACGCCGCCGTCTTGGTGATCGGCAGGACCGGCGCGGAGCTGACCAGCAACGTCGCCCCGTAGAACAGCTGTCCGAGGTTCGCCCAGCCCCACTGCAGCAGCACCGCCAGCACGTCGAACTGGAACGCCCCGAACAGCGTCGTCGCCGTTGCCGTTGCCGCACTCGCTGGGTGGGTAAGGAACTCTTTGAGCGACATCAGTTGATGAAGGCACCTCCCCCGGGAATGAAGTCCAGCGCAATCTCGATGGCTGTCCGTATTGCCGACGAGTACGCGACCACAACAATCGCGAACACAATCGCCGCGCCCAGCAGTCCCGCCGGTCCCGTCCAGTTGAAAAAGTCGATGAGCAACTGGACACCAGAACCGATGACCGTGAGCACCGGGTCGCCAATTGCCGACCCAGCGTCGATGAGCGTGTTTGCGATGACGACCGGCACATCCACGAGCCCGAGGTCCCCGAGTGTTGACGACCGCGAATCGCCGAAAAACACGTAGTTGATGGCCCAGAGGACTTTCTCAACGACGCCCTCGACGCCGTTCAGCAGTGGCGTCAAGATGAGCCCGAGGATGAATCCAGTCGGCGAGGCCGCGAATGCCCTCAGGGCGGGCGGGAGAACGAAACCACCACCGCCGCCACCGCCCGATGTCGACACTATCAGTCACCTCCTGCGAGCCGTTGGGCACCTTCACGAAGGCCACGCACGACGACGAACAGCGTCACCAGCGTGAACCCCAGCGCAACCAGATAGCCCCAGAGTCCGAACTGGTCGACGCTGCCAGCCCAGAGGTCCTGTCGATACCACTGCAGAATCGGGACAAACAACTCCCCCAGCACGCCCGATCCCGTCGGCGTCTCGCCGGTCGTCACGTCCCCGACGAACGACGTTGCGCCCTCGATGAGCCGCTCCGGGATGCCAACCAGTTCGTCGATGAACTTCCGAAAGCCAATGTACACCGTCGCGACCGCCGACAGGAATATCGACGCGCCAGCGCCGGACCAGTTGACCGGGTTCGCCGTGTCGACAATCTGGTAGCCTGCAAACGACTCTGAGTTCCTAATAAAGCCCGTCAGCCCCGAGTCATCAGCCATTGGCAGTGACCTCCGAGTTGTGGGGCTGGCGAGCCGTCATTCGTCGACCGTATCCTCCTGGTCGAGACCGTTGGGAGGCAGGGGAAACTCCTGGTATGGGTCCACAGGATCACGTTTGCGCATGGCGGTCCTCAACAGCAAAGACGCAAGACCCAAGATGGCAGTGATGCCCCCAGCCAGCGCAGGATTCGCAAATGGCTGTGAAACGAAGGTAGCCACCGCGTCAGCACTGGCGGCGAATGGTCGGGTTAGCAGCGCCGACACAGCTGCACTGGCATCGACAGTTGCGACGACCACGGCGGGCAGCCCAACCAGCACCACCAGATAGCCTAATGCCTCATACTGGCGAGCCGTCATTCGTCTATCGTGTCCTCCTCTTCGACGCCGAAGATATCCGTTGGCACGTCGATAGGCAGGCCCGGCAGCACGTCGCCAGTCTCATCCTCGCGGAGATACAGCACGACCATGTACAGCACGATCATCACCAGCCCGGCAGTCACTGGGAACGCCAAGAGTCCAGCCAGCGTATCGCTAAAGATTGAGCGTAACACGGTTTCCGAGACATCTGCTCCCGCAATCAGGAGGTTCCCAGGTGCCTCGAAGAGCCCTCGCAACAGCGACCCAATCGCGTCCCCAGCGCTGTTGAACGGCTGGGAAAAGAAGTTCGCCACCGCGTTGATCACGTCGATGACCGCAACGACTGGCGACACGATCAACCCGATAATCGACGCCGACAAGACTCGTCCCGCGTCGCCATCAGCCTGCAGGAAGTTCGTGATGCCACTCAACGACTCTTTCCCGCTGCCGTCGCCGAGGTCCAGATCAGCGGATGAGGACATTCGGTCTCACCCCGCTATCCGGCGCTTGATCGGGTCGAACAGCCCCAGCAGGAACGCCGCCGCCCCCAGCAGCGCCGCGATGAGGATGTTCATCGGCGTGAATATGCCGTCACCGCCGCCGCCGAAGATGGCCCCGCCCGAAGACTGCTGGACGATCTCGCCGATCTCAATAGACTCAGCAGTTTCGTTGTCGCTGTCGGTCCCGTCCTCTTCGACGACAATGCGATAGTCGTCGTACTCCGACGAGTCAACGGCGAAGGTCTTCTCCGTGGTCTCGCCGCTGGCCGCCGACACCATGCCGGAGTCAACCTGCGTTGTGATGCCGTCAGACACGCCATAGACCGTGTAATCGACGCTCTGGGCACTCGTGTTCGTCACTTCGAGGTAGACCTGCTGGGTCTGGTTGTTGACGGCGACGGTCTTGTCCGCCAGCGTGTCCGAGGTCGAGGTCGGTGTTGGCGTGGCGGTCGTCTGTGCGGCCGCGCCACCGACGCCAGCGACGGCCATGCTGGCACAAATAAGGCCAGCCAGCAGCAGTGCAATCGGTCGTGAACTGTTCTTGTCAGTCGAAAATGGTCCTATCATAGGTCTGAATCCCCGGTTTCGGGCTGGGGAACGCCCTGGTTGCGTGCCGATTCGAGCGCGTCGAGAAGGGCATCGTCACGGACGGCACCGCTGCCTTCCTGGTCGACGGCGTCGATGAGCTGGTCGAGCCGGTGGGTGCCGCCGTCGGTCGCTGCGAGACGGCCGGCTGCAGTCGACTCCGTGTCAGTCTGGGACGGGCTCTGCAGCCGCCGTCGTTCGGCGTCGGCCGCCGCGCACTCGCCCGAACAGTAGTGGTAGGTGTCCGTCCGGCGCTGCAGTACCACCGACAGCGGCCCTAATCGCCCCCGTCGCGGGTCCGAACTGCAGAGGACTTCGATGGACTCGTCGTGACCGTCGCGACTGGAGTGTGCGATAATGCGGTCGCCACAATGGTCACAGATGGCATCCATCTCCGGGATTGCGTTGCCGTAGGCAACGAGCCCGCCAATAAGAGCGGCACCAGCGCCGACAACTAGTCCGTCAACGACACCGCCGCCGACGGTCAGTGAGGTGATGATCGTCCACCCAGCATAGGCCAGCCCGGAGACCGTGAGTCCGATGCCGAGCCAGCCCAGCACTGAGAGGTCTGCCCGTCGGACGCTGTCGACTTCGATGTCGATCACACGCCACCTCCGACCAGTTCGGCGGTGGGGAGATCGCGGCTCGCTCCAGCCGACTCATGCCAGTCTCGCGCGCGCCGCTGCTCGTCGATATCATGCCATTCGGTTCGATACGGTTGATACGCGGGCTTGGCCGCGTTGTCCGGCGATTGTCGGTCACCGGGGTCGTGTTCGCGCATGGGTAGGGGTACCTGAGCGGTCCGTTTGGACCGACATGCGCGTGGTCTGCACCCTCTTTTAATCGATGTCAGAATTTTTTAATGGTTTGTGTATGGAGTGTAGGGGTAGAGTAGGGATTTGTTAGGGTCTGTATGTGGATTGTAGGGGTTTGTAGGGGTGGTCGCCCGACGAGTTTATCTAGTAAAACCTGTATTTGATTGGTATGTCGCAAACCACCCGGCGTACGGTCACGATCGGGAGAGAAGTCGTCCAACGTGGGCCATACTCCTGTTATTTGTCTATCAGTCAGGACTGGATTCAGGAGTCTGGCCTCTCAGTCGATGGCACGGCTCGTCTTGAGCGCCTGAAACAGGAAGATCGGAGCGTTACAGTTCGTCTACACATAGATCAGGACTTCAGTACAGTGGAAGATCCTCCAGGTAGGTTTGACGTGAAGTTTGTCGATATCCAAACCGCAATTCAGTTTTCGATTCCAGCAGGATTGCGGAAACTCCACGGGATCGATGGCGATTTTATTTATAATTCTGAATTTGATCGCGACCAGAGCGTCGTCGACTACGAACTCGTCTCGCCAAGCCGTCGTGACGATCTTCGGCTGAAGTGATCGAAATTAGTTAAGAGAGATAGGGATCGTCGAGGATGTCCTCATCAACAAGCTTACTCAGAATCTCGTCATCATCCATCTCGGCAATCCTCTCTGCGCCAAGCAAGAGTAGCAACGGGCGCCGATGGCGGTTCGTGTCGAGATCCACACTCTGGGTAGCCTCAACCTCCGCAAACGTGCCGACAGCCAATCGATTCACCTCCTTACGGAGGTCATCCCGAAGGTAGTAGGTGTCGTGGCGACGTTCCGTTACTGGCTGTTGTTCTGGCCTCTGTTGTCTCTGTGACTTCTGTGATTCCTGTTGTTCCACAGATTTACTATCCGCGGACTCGGCCTGTTGTTCTGGTCTCTGTTGTCTCTGTGACTTCTGTGATTCCTGTTGTTCCTGTGAGTCGTCGCGGCGCTGGCGACGGTCGTGATTTCGTGAGCCAATTCGTGCAGCGCGGTCCATGTCTTTCTCGGTGTCGGTGTCGTCACTCATTGAAGAAGTCCTCCACGTATTTCGCGGCGTCAGTAAACCGGTCGGTCATATCGTTGCCTGGCTCGTACTCGAATAGCGTTCGGCCGGCATTGAAGGAGTACTGCAGGGCCACGCGTTCGCGGATCTCGATAAGCGGAGTCTCCGCGAATGCCGCGTCGAACCACTCCAGCATTTCCTTAGCCTCGTTCGTCGACGCCCGGATGCGATTGGCGACTGCGAGCGCAGGGATACAACGGACGTCTGTCTCACGTTCCATCGCGTCGAGTTCATCATAGAGCAGTTCGACAGCTCGCTGAGACGTGCCTTCGGCAAGTGCTGGGATGACGACGTTCGGAGCTGCGTAGAGGCAGTTGTCCAGGATTTCGCCGTAATATGGCGGCGAGTCGACGATGACGTAGTCATAATCGTCCTCAACCTCGCGGAGTACTTTGTCGAGCTGGTAGCGAGCGTGGGGCAGGTCCTCGTCGAGACAGGAGTCCTCCAGGAGGGTCCCGCTCTGGATTACCGATGTGGCGTCGACGCCGCGGGCCTGGAGGTCCGCAGCAACGTCGGAGAGCGTGAGGTCGCGTTCTGTGTTGAGGAGATCGACGTTGCTGGGCAGGAGGTCCATCTCGGGATGATCCAAAAGAAGATCCTGGGCCAAGTGTCTGCGGTCGCCGGCGAGAAGTGTGTCGGCCAGCGTCGGTGGTTCTGCGTCGTAGGCCTCCGCATGTCCCAAACCCTCGGTTGCGACTCCCTGCGGGTCCATGTCGACGAGGAGAACGTCGTGGTCGCGATGATTCAACGCGCCGGCGAGGTTGATAGCAACAGTCGTCTTGCCTACCCCTCCTTTCGCGCTTGCTACTGTGAGTCTATTTGTCATCTGTTTTCCCTGTTATCTCTGTGGTCTCTGTGACCTATGTTGTGTCTGTTGTTCCTGTGGCGCATAAACATCCGTCAGACGCCTGAATGACAAAGACACAGATTGGCCGAGCGGCGGAAATTTATATAGCTACATAGACTTTATCAGACACAGGAAGCCCGAATATTCAGACACACAGTACCTGAAACGCCGAAATTCTGGTTTTGCGATTAGGTTTGTATTACTCTAATAAGCACCACCAGTTTTACCCGGACCGCCGCTGTACGGGAAGCATGGATCGGCTTCCGCCTGAGTACGACGCTACTCCGGGGAGGGCACCTCCGAAGCAGCCATCAAGGGTGGATAGTTGATATCGACCCTGAACGCTACCGGGCAAATGTTGCGGGCGTCCTGTGACAGCCCGGAGCCTAGAGTTAGGACCAGCACGAGGTCTCCGGTCCTGGACTGACCACTGTCGCGGCAGTACTATCTTGATTCAGCGAGAGAATCCCGCCCTTCCCGTGAGTGACGAGCGTTCCGACGCTTAGTCGGAACCGAGGAGCGAACAGGGCGGGAGTGAATCGCGTAAGCTCCGGTAAGAAACCGCCATGTCACTGCTGGTCTTGAGTCTCCAACACTTCCAGACCAGCTTCTAACACTTCTGCATAGGCTTCCGAGAGGTTCAGGTCGTTCGCTTCTGCGTAGTCTTTGATTCGTCCGTGGATTGCCCAGTCAATGTCGATGTTTGGCCTCATCGGTGGACTCATTAGACATTGGGACTGATTATACTTTGGATGAAGCGCACCAACACGTTCGCCGTGCGACCGCTCACCGACGATGGTGAGCAGGTGCTACGGGATCTGTTGGACGCTTCTGCCGCTCTCTGGAACGAGATTAACTACCAGCGCCTCATGCGCTACAACGACGAGAACGGCTTTGAGGGCGAAGACGTGTGGGACGCCGATACCGGCGCTCTTGAAGGCAAATACAAAGGCGTTCTCGGCGCGTCTACCGCTCAAACTGTCCGGCGAGCAAACACCGAAGCGTGGCGGTCGTTCTTCGAGAACAAGAAGGCGTATCACGACAAATCGAACACGTCGGTCACGGAACACCCGGAACCGCCGGGCTTCCGTGGCAACGAAGATGACGGACGTGTTCTCAAAGGCGTCGTCCGAAAGGACGCCTACACCGTTGAATGGGGCGACCGCTCTCGACTTGAGATTATCGTCGGCAAAGAACTCCGAGACAGGCACAACAGCCCGAAAAGCCGTCTTCGGCTCGAAATCGTTGGCGACCCGAACTGGCCTGACTACGAGGACCAAGGCCGGTTGGAACTGTGGTACGACGAGACTGACAGCACCTTCCGAGCTTCGCAACCCGTCACTGTTTCTGACGATGCACGGGGGACTCCACTGGCCGACCACAAGGCCGCTCTGGACATTGGTGCGAACAATCTCGTCGCCTGTACCACGACGACCGGCAAACAATACCTGTACGAAGGCCGCGAGTTGTTTCAGCGATTCCGTGAGACGACACGAGAAATCGCCCGGTTACAGTCCAAGCTACGGGAAGGCCGATACAGTAGCGAGCGTATTCGGCGGTTGTACCGAAAGCGAACCCGTCGCCGCGACCACGCACAAGAGGCACTGTGTCGTGACCTGCTCGAACGACTCTACGAGGACGGTGTGGACACGGTGTATATCGGAGGCTTGGCCGACGTGCTGGACACACACTGGTCGGTCGAGACGAACGCCAAGACGCACAACTTCTGGGCGTTCAAGCAGTTCACCGAGCGACTGGCGTGTACCGCAGACGAATACGGTATCTCGGTCGAAGTCCGGTCGGAAGCGTGGACCAGTCAAGAGTGCCCACAGTGTGGTTCGACAGACCGGACGACACGGCATCAGGACACGCTCACCTGTCCGTGTGGATTCGAGGGGCACGCCGACCTTACGGCGTCAGAAACGTTCCTGAAGCGGCATACGAGCAAAGAAGTCAGGCCGATGGCACGGCCCGTGCGGTTCGAGTGGGACGACCACGAATGGTCGGAGTCACCACGCTCTCTCGAAAGTCCCAAAGAACAGCGCACAGACCCGAGTACCGTCCACCGTGACGGGAATGTTGCTTCCGGGGAATCAGCATAGCCGAGACTCCTACAGAGGAAACCGCGCCGTTCACGGCGCGGAGGATGTCATTGATTGGTCGTCGCGATGTTGATCGCAGCATTCACGTCCGCATGGACCTCGTACCCGCACTCCCAGCACTCGAAGACATCGCCGTCCCGCATCGCTGGATTGGTCTCTCCACACTTCCGGCAAGTTACACTCGTGTTGCGCGGGTCGATTGCTTGGACCGGGATGCCAGCCTCGTGAGCCTTGTACGCAATCTTTTCTTGGATCTCTGCGAAGGGCCAGTCGTGGATTGGATCCTCTGCAGTCTCACGGTAGTGGGTGAGATCTTCTAGATGAATCACAGCTGGGGCGTGCTCTTCAGCAAGGTCGACCACGCGTTTGCTGGCGACGTTGGTGATGTGATCGGTATATCGGTTGTACTGTAATCGGGCATCTTTGATCGCCTTGAGGTCGTTACGCTCCATCGCTTCACTCCGGCGGCGCTTCACCCGCTCGCGATGGTGACGATACTCCGCCCCGGATTCCAGTTCGACAGCCACGACATCCTCGTCGTCGACGACAGCCGCACAGACCAGCGGATCATCGTTGAGGTCAACGCCCACAGCAGTGCTGACCTCGGCAGGCTGGTAGACCTCAACCGGCCACGTGATGGTCTGGTGGAGGTACAGCGTCCCATCATCATGGAGATGGAGTTCAGCAGAACCGGCGCTAGCTGGGTTATCCTCATTAGTCACGCGTTCGAGAAACTGCCGCTGATAGCCTCCAGCATGGATGTGGAACCACACTGGATTGTAGCTGATAAAGCTCGTTTTGACGCCCCAACCCTTGTCGTTCTCGTGAATCTCGCAGTCGTCATGTCGGAGGCTAAGGTAGTCAGCGTCCCCGTATTGACCACGAGGCAACTTCCCGTCTTCACCACGTTCACGCCAGCTAGTGAACGACTCGACGACATCGTTCTTGGCCATCTGTGCGAGCGTGGTTTTATACCGCACATCATCATCTGGGAGCGCTCGCTTGGCCTGATGATACATCTGCGTATTCTGGAGGTTCCATTCGTATGCGGGGTAGGACGGCAGCACATCAGCCATATGGCTGGCGACCTGCTGGTAGGCCTCGATCCCACGACGGACAGTCTCGTTTTTCGCGTTGCTGGTGGCGAGCTTACACCGGATTGTCCGGGTAATGTCGAGTTCGTCAGTGCCAGCAGTGAACTCAGTGATGCTGGTCTGCATCTACCACCGTGCTGACGGGCGTAATGATTATGATACTTTGGGGAAAACGACGATGTAACCAGACGCTGGCTATATGTCGCGTTCTGGGACGCGGTTGCTTCACCGCGTGCGCGTCGTTGACGATACGACGCGTCATGCCTGCCCGCCGGCACGCTTGGCACGAAGCGTGGAGCCCTGTACAAAGGCCACGTATCGGCCGAGATAGCGGTCGCACATCATACCGACCCCCGGGGAGAACACCAGCATTGAGAGCTGGGGCTGCACGGATAGTACGACACGAACAGCGGTTGGCCCTCCCGAGGATACGGGAACTTGTGGCTGGAAATCACATACCGCGAGGCCGCCTTGCGCGGACGGACGGAACTCCCGAGACGCACGAGCGGGTACCCCGCCGTATACAGAGGGTGGCTCTCCGGCCGCCCGCGAAAACGGAAAAAGAGACATCACACTCATTACGCATACTGTCGAATTGCAGGAACCTCGCACCACGCCTATTTCATCGACCCCCCGGGGGTTCAGGGGGTATTGACGGTCGACGAAAGTACCGCTGTGGAAGCGCCCGATAGAGTGGCTGTACTGCCCAGATCCGGCATGGTTTCAGACGGACCCTTGTGGGGTTGAAGCGTGGAACCGGTGGAACATCGACAAGGTCGTGCTCAAGGTTTCAGACGGACCCTTGTGGGGTTGAAGCTGTGAGGTCGTGTCGGCTCATAGTTGGTTGGCGGGTTTCAGACGGACCCTTGTGGGGTTGAAGCGGGTTGACAGTTACTTTATGTCCGTTACAGGTAGTGGGTTTCAGACGGACCCTTGTGGGGTTGAAGCGAGAAGCTGTCGGACTTTGGTCGCACAGTCAGCGTCGTTTCAGACGGACCCTTGTGGGGTTGAAGCTGCCTTTGCTTCTCGAATCTGCTTGATTTTGTCCATCGTTTCAGACGGACCCTTGTGGGGTTGAAGCAGGATGTGGCAGGACGCCCACCGCCGCATCGCCGGTTTCAGACGGACCCTTGTGGGGTTGAAGCGATAATAAGGTAAAAGACACTCCTGCCGCGAAATCCGTTTCAGACGGACCCTTGTGGGGTTGAAGCGTACTGGACAATCGAGGGTCAACTATCAACTCGGTGTTTCAGACGGACCCTTGTGGGGTTGAAGCAAATGCGTGAGCACGTTGCCCCACTATCAAGACTAGTTTCAGACGGACCCTTGTGGGGTTGAAGCAGAGCCTCTGACCCTGCTGTTGTGCAACCCGATGGTTTCAGACGGACCCTTGTGGGGTTGAAGCTAAGTCGTTGTATGTCTCGGGCTCGGGCAGTCCACTAGTTTCAGACGGACCCTTGTGGGGTTGAAGCCAGCATATCACTCTGCCTGTGACTGTGCCATCGGGTCGTTTCAGACGGACCCTTGTGGGGTTGAAGCTCTCGTTGATCGGACTCCGGATAGATTTCGAGTTCGGTTTCAGACGGACCCTTGTGGGGTTGAAGCCCCTCAGCAATGTGGTGCAGCACTACGTCGGCGTCCGTTTCAGACGGACCCTTGTGGGGTTGAAGCATCCCAGACACGTCTTTATCTTCGTCGTCACGCCAGTTTCAGACGGACCCTTGTGGGGTTGAAGCTCCTTGGCCCGGATATTTGCATCATACAACCCCTCGTTTCAGACGGACCCTTGTGGGGTTGAAGCTCTCGCACTGCATTATTTATCGTCTCTGTGTCTATGTGTTTCAGACGGACCCTTGTGGGGTTGAAGCAAGAACAATTGCATCAGGCAATGTCGATTAGGAACGGTTTCAGACGGACCCTTGTGGGGTTGAAGCGTCACTCATGCACGACCACCGTCCGAGCGTCGCGAGTTTCAGACGGACCCTTGTGGGGTTGAAGCCCGTGGATGTTGACTTTGATGAAGTCAATGTCAGGTGTTTCAGACGGACCCTTGTGGGGTTGAAGCTCCGTCTCGGACTCCGTGTCGGTGGCGTCCGTCTCCGTTTCAGACGGACCCTTGTGGGGTTGAAGCTTCTTACTCATTGTTGTCCGAGTCTTCGCCGTTGTCGGTTTCAGACGGACCCTTGTGGGGTTGAAGCGCTGGTCTCCTGGCTGCTGTCCTCATGGCTGCCGGTTTCAGACGGACCCTTGTGGGGTTGAAGCCCGCAGAAGCGCCGACCATCAGCGTCGGAGGGTTTGGTTTCAGACGGACCCTTGTGGGGTTGAAGCTCGATCACCTCTTCGCTGCCCTCAGTGAAAAATCGGTTTCAGACGGACCCTTGTGGGGTTGAAGCAAGCCAGTCCTTGAAACGCAGATTGACGATATCCAGTTTCAGACGGACCCTTGTGGGGTTGAAGCGATGGCTGGGCGTGCACGCTCACACCGGAGTCAGCCGGTTTCAGACGGACCCTTGTGGGGTTGAAGCGTCTATCCGAGCGAGACGAACGCGCTGAAAGAAATCGTTTCAGACGGACCCTTGTGGGGTTGAAGCGGGGGGCGGCTGCGGTTACGCAGCCCTCCTTTAGTGGTTTCAGACGGACCCTTGTGGGGTTGAAGCGTCCATGCACTCCGCCATGTAGTCACGAGCGTAGCGTGTTTCAGACGGACCCTTGTGGGGTTGAAGCAACCATGTCAGCACAGGCCTGATTCATCTGTTCAATGGTTTCAGACGGACCCTTGTGGGGTTGAAGCGAGCTGACGCTCGATACCGAGAACAACACGCCGAGTTTCAGACGGACCCTTGTGGGGTTGAAGCCGTCCGGCTGTTCGCCGTTGGCGGACAAGCGTTGGGTTACAGACGGACCCTCGTGGGGTTGAAGCGACCACACGGCGTAGGCTTTGCGCTCGCCGATGCCGGTTACAGACGGACCCTCGTGGGGTTGAAGCCTCATGCAACAATCAGCATACCGCAAACCCGGCGCTGGTTACAGACGGGCCCTCGTGGGGTTGAAGCTCGACTAAGAGATTCCCTTCGGCGTTCTCCGCGAAAGTTACAGACGGACCCTCGTGGGGTTGAAGCGGCATGATAGCAGTTAGTCGCGGCGAACACTGGGAGTTACAGACGGACCCTCGTGGGGTTGAAGCCAAATCACCGATATCGAAGTCGTCGTCAGCGATGGTTACAGACGGACCCTCGTGGGGTTGAAGCATGGTCTCGTGCCATCTCATCGTCCCTCGGATAGCAAGTTACAGACGGACCCTCGTGGGGTTGAAGCATGGTCTCGTGCCATCTCATCGTCCCTCGGATAGCAAGTTACAGACGGACCCTCGTGGGGTTGAAGCAACAAAGCCGGTATTGATGAATCCCTGCCATGCCAGTTACAGACGGACCCTCGTGGGGTTGAAGCGATTAACACGGATGACTGGGATTGGCTCACGGCCAAGTTACAGACGGACCCTCGTGGGGTTGAAGCCTCCATGATGCGCTCGTCGGTCCATCCCTGGTCGAAGTTACAGACGGGCCCTCGTGGGGTTGAAGCGTAGTCCGTTGCATACACCGCCGTCCCACCACACGGGTTACAGACGGACCCTCGTGGGGTTGAAGCACTGTGGGCTTCGCCGATGCCCAACTCACGGCGTAGTTACAGACGGACCCTTGTGGGGTTGAAGCGTCAGCCTCCTAGAGGACGTCGTCGACGCGCCGGCCGTTTCAGACGGACCCTTGTGGGGTTGAAGCAGTTGGGGAGGCATCCCCGGTATCGGAGTGCTTGGCGGGTTTCAGACGGACCCTTGTGGGGTTGAAGCCGAGTGCTAGTCATCAGCGGCGGCTTGCGCAATTGAAGTCTGAGCAACGTCCTGACTCGGGGACAGCGGCCCGATTCGAACCCCTGAGTGGTCCGAGTAAGATAGCTCTGAGTCCACAGCATGCGATGTAGTAGTTGCCTCGTGGCAATCGCTACAGAACGCCTCCAGGATGGGCCGCCATCGCGAGAGTCCCAGCTCGTCGAGAAGCTCCTGGTAGTCGAGATATCCGAGGGCGGCGTATTCATCCGGCGGGATGTCCAGCAGCCCAGAGTCATAGACTGGGCCCAGCAGGATGTGCGATGGATGGCCGGCCGGTGACCCAGGGTACGGAGTGTCGTCGTGGTACGGCTCGCTCACCGATGACGTCGACGACCACCACGGCTCCAGGTGTGCGACGAAGCCCTCGCCGGTATCTTCCACGAGGAAGAACGCCCGCAGCGTCTTGTGATGGCGGTTATAGGAACTCTCTGAAGTAATCTCGATGAGGTCCTGCCGGTCGAGTGGCTCGGTGCTCGCGAACAGTGCCGAGAGCATCCGTCGGGCTGCCGGCGGCAACGTTGGGAAGATCGCCTCGCTGGGGAGCGTGGCCAGCGCGGCCTCAACGGCGTCGACGTCGAGGCGGTCGGACACGCTATCACGCGATTCGAGGCTGTCGAGGGCATCTGCCACGAGGCAGGGGTCGGGGCCACGGTCGGCCGCCGCGAGCGCTGCTTCCAGACAGCGGGTGAGTCGGTCGAGATCCGCGCGATTGCCGTCATAGAACCCCTTGCGGTCGGCAATCTCCCGGACGAGCCCCCGGATGTGGCCGTGGGAATTGGCTTCCACCATCGGGATATCGAGGATGGCGGCGTCTTCGACGCCGGCGTCGACGCGCTCGCGAAGGCGAGTCGCTTCCTCGTCGACGGCCTCCTGGACGTCGGGCAAGAGGTCGGAGACGCCAGGGCCCGTGAAGACCCACGACGCCAGTAGGTCAGCAACGGGATCGGTGTCGTCGATATCGTATTCGGACCGCGCCCGGAGTTTCTGTGGGCGGTCCTCGATGCACATCCGATACCAGCTGTGGACGCCGTAGTCATCGCGATAGCCGGCCTGTTTGGTGATCGTGTAGCGAGCAAAATCGAGGAACTTCTCGTATTGATTCTCGTTACGCCGGAGCGCATCGGGATCGGGCAGTCGGATGTTGATGGTTACGTCGAGGCCGGCGGCGTCGTAGACGTTCATCGCGCTACAGAGCAGCCCGTGGAGGTCTCGCATCAGCTGGGCCTGCAGGCCGGAGTCGAGGTCGTCGAAGTCCCCAACTTGCGAGAGGAGCATGGACCGCACTGCGCCGATCCGTTCGCGCCAGTTGTCCAGATCTTCGAGTTCGTCACTGGAAAGCCAGCCGATTTGTTTGGCCTGAATGAGGACATCGTGGAGGTCGTTTTCGAACGTTTCGACGCCGTCGTGGGCCCGGTTCCACTGTTTCCCCAGTGCATCCGTATTTAATGCCTTACTGAGCATCCGATTGCTGAATAAGGCACCACACAGACGTCCCAGTGTTACGACGGGCCCGCCCCACTGCAGGATGACGAGCGCTTCGTCATCAAACGTCGAGATGTAGGACACGCGACCGTCGCCGTCGGGTGCGTCATCGTCGTCCGTCCAGTCGAGGATGTCCCCGTCGGCGAAGGTGACGCCGTCAACGCGTTTCGCGGCGGAAAACCGGCGGTGAAGAACCGGCGGTTCGACCTCGCGAGAGCCAGTGCGGTCGCCGAGCCACTGGACATAGCCAGACTCAGATGCGGAGCCGGTCGCGGCAAGCCACCGTTCGGCGGGGGGGTACCGGTCGCGCTTCTGGGCGGATACACTACACTTACGAGACCGTGAGGGGTGTCCGTAAGACGCCCCCGACAGCCGGGATTGGGACGGGTGGACAGGGTTACCCTCTCGGTCGACATACTGCTGTGCTGCTTCGCCGAGAGCGGTCAGCGAGACCTGATTCGAGGCGTGTGAGCGATCCACCGTGATGATGTCCTCGGCTTCGAGGAACGACACGTAGCGGTCGATGCTGCCGTCTGCATAGGCGATTGCGTCGTCTCGCTTGATAGCGCGAACGGAGCGCTCACCGTCAGTATCGAGATGTGCCAGCACAGTCAGCGGGCCTGTCTGGGACCGGTTGGTATCGACCCAGCCCCAGGCTTCCTCGTCCAGCTGGCCCTCGTCTGAGTCCTCGTCGACGTCCCCACCACGCCGGGAGGAGTATCCGGCCTCAGTAAGGAACGAGAAGCGCTCAGCCCATGCCGGGATGTCCGCTTCGTCATCGGCGTCGAGCGCCCGCAGCGTCAGCCGACGCACTCGCTGCCGGACTCCAGGCGACATCTGGAGGCGCACATCCAGAGCGTCGGCAAGGACATCCAACACCCGAAGGGCGCGTTTCACAGTCTCTCGGTCGGCTGCCGTCCAGGCCTCTCCGTCGAGAACGAACGTGACTGGCAGTGGCGTCTCGCGTTCAGCGTGCAGGGCGACTAACGAGTGTCGGAGTGCGTCGACGCCAGCGTTGAACGGCCCACGACTCGTGCCAGTAGTGGTGAGCGTTCGTTGAATCCGCTCGAATTGCTCGGTGCCTTTGAACCCGCGCTGGGCCCGATAACACTCGTTGTCCCACAGGAGCGCGTAGCGGGCCGCCGCGTCGAGGTAGGCGCGTGCCTCCTCGATAGCCCCGACAGAAGCGTCGGCCGCCTCGAGGCCAGCGACCTCTCCGGCGAGAACCTCTTGGACGAAGCGGGGCACCTCGTAGTTCGTCTGGCGCGGGTCCGAGGGGTCGGGTCCCTCTTCATGGAGAACTGCGAGGTCTTGGACACAGCGTGCCGTCATCGGGATGAGGTCCGCAAGGAGATCACCGAGCCACTCGGAGCTTTGTGGCGCCACATCATGGTAGGTGAGTCCGGTGATCGAGAGCTGACCCCGAGGGTCCAGTAGAGCAATTCCCGGTTCCTCCGCGGCGTCTGGATAGGCAGACCCGCGGAGCTGTGGTTTGTTCGCCACGTCGACGTCTACGTCGGGCCCGGAGTCCGGACGGGTTGTCGATGAATCAGACGTCGTCGACGTTGACGAAGACTCACCGCAGAGGTTATCGACGAGATCGTCGTCAAGACCCATCCCGTCGAGATACTCTCGATCGTCGATGACTGGGTCATCAGTAGCTTGGTCCCAGTACGCGCGTAGGTCAGCATCCGACTCATCCCGGCGTGATGCAAGGATAGCCGACCGTCGCTGCGCTGCGACCTCCCTGTCAGCAGCCGACGCGAGTGAACGGAGGCGCTCCCGGCTGTGAGTCCGGCCACAGGTTGGACAGCAGGCTTTCGAGTCACCTGACTCGTCGATGATCCAGAGTGCCGAACAGTCTGAACAGCCGACAACGTGGAACGTCATGGCATCCCTCCTGGGAACCCTCTCTGGGTGGAGTTTCGCCCAGTGGAGAGCGACAGCTCTCCCCGTGGCGCTCCCGAGAGGGGCTGAAGCGTACCGGTCAGTATGTAGTCTGCGGCGTGCATCTTCGTATCAGCGGCTCACGACGGTCTAGCGGCTCTCTGACGACACGAACAGACCCGAACTGCGTAGAGATGGCTCTCGCTGTTCGGGCACAACGCTTATTCTATCTCGGTCAGAAACAGTAGGTGAGATCAACGCACCTTGCACAGGTTGAGTGCGGCTCACCTTCTCAGCCGAGGTCGGTGGCACGACCCCGGCATCCTGCCTCTCACCGATTAGCGGTGAGTGTCTTCTCTGTGCTTGATGTTGAATCGGTTTGGTCGGCTGTGTGTTAAATACGTCGGCTATTGCAACAGGTTGCGTCAGACGTGCGTCTGACGATTTGCAGGCTCTCATCGTGCCACCTCCGCGCTGACCTGCATCCGCAGACGTTCAGTCGCACTCTCGCTGCGGGCGTGTTCGTCGAGGACGATCACGTCGATCACGTCGCCGGATCGGGGCCACGCTTCCACGACAGCGACGAGATCGCCGTCGGCGACGGTCGACCTATCGATAGCTCCGTAGAGATCACGAATGAGCGCCCACGGACTGTCGAGTGCAGCCTTCGCGTCAGCTTCGTCTTCCGGGACCCACTCCAGCACAGAGCCGTGCTGATTGCGACGAGCACGGACCCGCAAGCGGACTGGGTCAGACATCAGTCTGCCCCCGCGTTGCATCTCTGGCAGCCGCGGACCAGTTGTGACAGTCGAAGCACTGGGTTGCGTGTGGCTCGTCGCGCGATTCTGGTGCGCCATCGTACCACTCTCGGTCGACATCACTGGGATCGAACGATTCCCCACACATCGTCAGACCGGAAACCCACTCGAAGCAGATCCCGGAGTGGCCGTTATCGAGGTTGACGCACCAACCGGTCGGCGTCAGTGTTTGATCCACCTGCGCGCCAGTCACCGTTCGCTCACCTCGATAACGTCGAGTTCGACCGTCTCCCCGCAGCCGTCGAAGTCAGCGCCCCGAGATGGATGCGGAGCGTAGCACTTGCCGTTGATCGTCGCTGGGGGATTCTCCACGTCGACTCGTCGGGGCCGAACATGGGTCGCCCCACAGCCCGGGCACTTGACCGTGACAGCCGCGTGAGTTTTACTGCTCATCGTGACCTCCCGAGCTGTCGGTTTCCGTGTTTGACTCGTGGGCCTGCCGGATCTTCTCTCGCGAGTTTTTTAGACTGGTTTCTCCGTGCGCGGCTGGTATTTGCGGTTTTGCCGTCCCGCTGATTATCGCCGACAGCAACTCTTCTCGGATTGTGTCTGGTTTTTCCGCGCGGAGATCAAACTCGTCTGGATCAACCTCAAAGTTGGTGATGAACGATATTGTTACGGTGTTCCTGTATTCGGCCCCGTCATCAATGGTACCGCCATCAGTCAGAAGGGTCGTCTGTTCACTGTCGGGGTCCTTTTCAATCCCGCGTTCGTCGTCGCCGCCCCACATCCGGATCTCGTCGCGGCAGCCCTGACAGAGTCCTTTCGCCACGTTGTCGTCGTTCTCGATGGCGTCGAAACACCGGCCACAAGGCTCCTCGTAGCACTCTCGGCAAATCGGGTAGTCTGACTCGTCAGGAGCCGGGACAACGAGGTCGGCCGTCTTGTCACAGAACGGATACCGTGCGCACCGCACAGTTCCGTCCGTAAACTGCTCACACATCAGCAACTGGCACCTCCACTGTCCCGTCGAAGTCGAGAATACTGATCCGAGACTCTTCGTCGTGCTCTCCGTCTGTGTCTTCGATCTGGTCGCCAGTCGCAGATTCGAACGCTTTCGAGTACTCGCGCTCCGGATACCACAGGTTGGGCATCCCTCTTGGCATATCCACGTGGTAAACTGGGGCTTCCATCTCGACTATCTCAGGGCCGGTATCGCTCTCAGACATCCCAATCACCGGGACGGACCCCGTTGTCGACGGCACAGGAATGGCAGGCCGGAAACGTCGCTTCCCGGCTATTCCGCCGCATCGTCACGTCGTAGTCCGCTTCATCTTCGCAATCGTAGGAACAGGTTTCCGAGTTGGTGTGTTCGCTGACATCCTCAACGGAGTCAGCACGGACAGTTCCGTTTTCGTCGACAGTCTGGCCGCCGTCAGTCGAGACGACCTCTGCCGCTTGGACCGACGACCAGTAGCTGTCGATCGCCTGGATGAGCTCCGCATGATCTTCGCCAAGGGCCAACCCACAGTCTGAGCAGTGTTTCGGGCCACCCATCGACTGCTTCCACCGGTCGCCGCCACACTCAGGACACTCTGGTGGCTCTGCATCGGTTCGGTTCCGCATCTCCGTCCAGAGCTCTCGTCGCCGATCCCAGACCGAATCACGGTCAAGAGCCGTCCCAGACTGAAGCTGTTCGTACGCCTCGTTCCACTCAGCGACGAGTGCGGCCTTCGAGAGGTCTTCGACAGGCCGATCCGTGATTTCGTGTTTGACCGTCATGCGAAATCACCCAGTCCAGTGGCCCGAGGCTTCCGTTCAGTGTCGATTCGGTCTTTCGAGACGGTCCCGATGGGGTAGTCATCGTTCGCGTAGCCGTGCAGTTGGTCGACGACGGTCTCGAATGGCCCAAATGCCCCAGCAACTGGTTTCTGCTCCTGGCACTTCCAGGTGTAATTGTAGCACCAGAACGCGAGGTCGCCGGCCTCGACGGTCACGAACATCGGGTTCGGATTTGAGTCGATCCGGACCGCTCGACTGTCGGGGTTCTCCCAGAGCAGTTTCAGCGCTCGTTCGGCGTGGTGGTTGCACTCCGTTGCGTCCGGACGGAGATCGTCTCGATCGGGGACAGTCATCGGCCAGTGTTCACCTCCGGCAGCTCCGATGCAAGGGCTTCGCCGCTGTCGGTCAGCCCGTAGAACCGGCCCTTTTTGACCGATTCAGACACCAGCAATTCGACGTGACCTTTCTCTCTAAGCTCCTGGAGCGCTCGGGAGATGTGCGCGATATCGCGGTCGGTTTCCTCGGCGATGGTTGAGGGCGCTGCGGGGCCGTCCTGGAGTGTTTCCATGACGGCTTCTCGGTTGGCGCTCGATGCGATGTAGGACAGTTCGTCGTAGTTGATACTCATGCCAGATCACGCTCCTCAAGCAACTCGTCACGGCGGCCGTACAGCGCCTCACTGTGGCACTTCTCACATGGCACGCCACTGTCCAGCCGGTCACGTGCAGCCTGTGTGACTGCTTGTGGATCGTCCACTTCTGTGAATCCCGTCCACTGCTCGTTGGCAATCGGGAAGTAGTGGTCAGCACAGTAGAGGTGGAACTCTGCCTGGTCGTTCCACCAGATGTGTGTCGCCTGCGGGAGGTCGTCGTCGTCCAACTTGGCATCGATAGCCTCCATCAACCGGTCTTGAGCGTTAAAGAACTGCTCTACTGTGCCGGGTTCTGCTTCGGCAAGGTCGACACCTTCGAACGATTTGAGTTCGTCGAGGATCGCATCGATATCGCCGTCGGAGACGCGCCCGCCGTCAGTCTTCAGCTCACGAACCGGGCCGCCGATACCGGCCACCGCGTCGGCGTCGGGCCAGCGCTCGTCAAGCGACCGGCCGTCAACATCGTAGTGGTTGCCGTGGCCAGCGGTCATGCTGACTCACCGCCAAACTCTGGGCAGTCGTTGTTGAGGTGCTTCGCGAGGGACTGCTGGGGATCGATATCACTGTCACAGAACGGACAGCCCGTAGCAATGACCGCGTTCCCGCGTTTCTCGATGGCCATCTCAGCAGTCACCTCCTCGTCTAGACACAGCAGTCAGCACCTGCTTGGTCTCACGCGTGCGTTTTGTAGACTCATCACCCTGAGCCAGTGCCAACAGCGCCGAACACGCATCCAAACTCGCTTGGCTGTGGCTGCGTTCGTAGCCTGGCCGGGAAAGGACGGTCTGGCAGTCCTCAATGACAGCGGCGTCGGTGTCGGCTTCGGTGAGGAGTCGTTTCGCGGTTTGGAGCCGACGCTCCTGTCGGTCCTGTGCGGTATCGTTTTGTGGTCTGGTTGTCTCGGTCATAATGCGGTACGCGACCGGGTCAGCGGGGCCCCAACCCCGGTGGCTCAATTTTAGTAGCCTATTACTCCCCGGCAAGTCGCGCATATATCTACTAAATAAGCTCCCCCCTAATAGTTCCAACGCCGGAACTATGCCGAATTTGGAAGAGAAAGGGACCAAAATTGCCTTTGAACATGGCGAATAAAATTGCCAGCAGTGCCTGGCCCAGAACCTGCTGATGACGATATTGTATTTCTTAGGCAGATTAGAATTCGGCCAGAAGGATTTGCGACTGCATCCGATATCGTGGACGAAGTTGAGGTGGGTCAAAAACAAACCAGAAACCGTCTCAACCAGCTTGTAGAGGATGGTTTGCTGAACGTGCGGACTGTTGGTACAACCAAAGTATACTGGCTTAGTGACGAAGGCAAGCGGGCCCTGATGGATGCAGAATCCTAAGGACGGTCGTGCCAAACTACTGAGTTTGCACCAACCTCTCTTTTGGACAGCTGATCGTTCGCTACAAGGCTGTTCAGTCGCTTTCTGATGGTTCGCTTGCTTACTGATGAGAACTCTTCCGCTACATCGTTGGTTGTGACGAACGGGTGACTGTTCTCGCGGACGAATAGAAGGACTTCTTTTTCGGTTGGTCCTTTCATATTCGGCCCCCTCTTGGAGTTCATTGAGTAATATATTATTCCAGCGTTGGAAAGGTTTTATGGTGGTTGGGGCACTATGTTTTTGATAGGAACAGACGCGCCGCTGGGCGATTTCGTGCTTTCGAGAACGCGAATCGCGCCGGGTGCTGGAACACCAGGCGCGTCGGTTCCACTGCGAACCATGAGTAAGTCTGCTTCGCCGACTAGTAAATCTGTCGGCACGACTGACGCACATCCGCAGGAACGTATTGCCCGTGAACTGCTCACGCAGGGCTGCCCACTGTTCTTGGGCGTCGACGGCGAAGGCGCGGCCCACTACTGGGACTCGTACGAGTTCGCCGTGGCCGTCGTCGCTCGCGACAACCGCGCCGAGAAGGTCAAACTCGCAGACACGCCCTATGAAACACTCGCAGGGTGGTGCGAGTGCACGCAGGACGAACGCGGCTGGGCCGTTGGCCCACACGTCGGGGGCTCGCTCGTCGACGATCTCGCGCGGAGGCTGAATGCATGAGTAAGAGCGTTCGCTGTACGGTCGAGAACCGCCAGCGAGTCCAGCGTGCCGCCCGGGCGCTCCGGGAGACGGCCCCGACCGCCGTAGTCGAAACGACGCCGCCGGTGCGCTCCGAGTACGACGCCTGGACGCTCGATGCCGTACTTCGTGAGACCGAGGGTGTCCCGCCGGAAGTGCTCCGGGAGCTGGCACTGGCTGGACTGATGCTCCAGCCGACGCCCGCCCAGAACCAGCACCAGCATCTCGTGGCGACGGCCTGAGCGCGACAGCGATACCTCTACCTTTTTGTTCAATTGCGTGCGTGTTTTGCATGGGTTGCGATGGTTTCTGAACTCACCCACTGACTGACCGCGACCCCGCGCCGGGACCTGTTCAAGCCAGGTCCCACGACGGCGCGAGGTGGTCCACTGCTGTATACAGTGCTTGCCGACGGGTAGGAGGCTATTAATACCCCCTTGCATTTCCGCGAGAAACAGATGCTGTGTTATTTGATAGCCGTTTCAATGAGGGACTTTTTACCCACACCGCTCAAACCGGTTTTTCGAGAAAGCGTGCAGGAGACAGACTATGTTAACGATTTTGACCTGCCGTATGTTCGTCTCCGAGTCCACATCGAGACAGCCAATGGGGACGTCGAGAAGTTTACTATCCAACTCGAATACAATGTTGCACTCGTCGGTCCTGGCAAAAACGACTGGGGACCGTTAGCTCGATTCGACCACAATCCACATTCAAAACGCGGTCATGATGTCACTCAAGAGGGCCTACATTTGGATTTGATAGACCCTGACGGGACGAAATATAAGGTCCGGCGTGGTTTCCCGAATAAACCCATCAACGACTATCCGAAACACTGTGAGCTGTATCTCTTAGACAAGTCTCGGCGATTAACTCTCGATTTCGAACGCAGAAACAACCTCTCTGGAAAGTACTACTCGCCCTGATTACCACTCGTCTTCGGGGACCGTCTCTAGGTCGTCAAGGTCAGGGAAGTCGTGTTCATCGGCTTCGAATTCGGACACAGGCCTGCCCGTCATCTCCGCCAAGACTTCAGAGACGGACTCAGTCCGGTGCTTTGGTTCGTTAGGTTCTGTTTTTGCCATATTCGGTCCCATACCCGTTTGCGTACATACTTACTTAGTTACCTACCGACACAAAGTATTGACGGGCATTATCTACCCCGTTTTTAACCTCTAAGTAGGTCGTTCCCGTCGTTTTCAGATTCACAAACAACTCATACGTCCAGTGGCCGGGCCACTGGACAAGCAAAGGTGGTTAGCTACCTTGCAGACGGTGCGATTTCCAGATCCGAAGCAACAGCGCGGTCACAGACTCGGTATTCTCTGTGCCGATTTGCTCCGAGGACCTCGATCAGGTCGTACGCTTCCAACTTCGAGAGCTTATTCCGTCGCGCTCGCTCGCCGATCGGCGTTTGTTCGGTACTTCGATACAGAGACTCAGCTGTCTTCTCGTAGATATCATGCAGCTCCGAGGGAGCCAGTGGCCCGTGTCGCCGTACGAGTTCGTAGACCACGTGATGATGGAACGGCAGCGATGCGAGATGTTCCTCGCGGAGTCGCTGGTCTGCTCGGTCAAGTGAATCGTCGATATCCTCGCTACGAATCTGGCGATGGCGACGGTCGTGTGCCAGCTCGGCGGCAGCCCGTAGCGCGAAGATTGCTCGCCGAGCCTTCCCTGCAGTCATGTCAGCGAGTGTCCGCAACTGGTCCTCATCGATCACGCCGGGCTGAAGGCCGACCTGCCGACGTTCCTCAAGGATGTCCGCGAGTTCGTCGACGCCGTAGGTCCCTAAATCAACGATGTTGCCGACGAACCGATGCCGAATCGAGTCGTTGACGTGCGAGAGCCAGCCGTCATCATCGTGGCAGACGACAACCATCGAGAGTCCGTCGACATCGGCAAGCCGATCCAGTGCATGAGTGAATGGGAGATCGTCAGCCTCGTCGAGGACCACAATGGTCGGCTCGTCGACGCGCTCTTGGAGCTCAAGACAGAGATCTTCGCGAGGCATTGTCGAGTGCGGATCTGGTCCCGGGAGATCTTCGAGGACGGCACGGACAATACCTGCCGTCGACTTTCCCAGACAACCAATACGTGCGTGTTGCACGGCGGTACGCTGTGTGAGGTGATTGAGTGCGTACCGAGCAAAAATCGTCTTGCCGACCCCTTGAGGACCGTGAATTAGAATATCGTCAGCCTGCTGACCGCGGACTACCGGCTCAAACGCATTCGTCACGAAGTCCATCTCGGCTTCGCGATGACGGAGACGACGAGGGAAATATGTGTCCTCGAAAACGTGCGTTTTTGTTATCATTCTGTCTTGGCTGAGGATAGACGAGTATATAAATTCGGCTTGTATTTCCGGGAGAATCAGATAGCGCTTACTTATCTACACTATCGGTTAGACCCATCGGACAACCATTTCGCGGTTATCCCTGACGATCCCGTCCCAGAGAACCGATAATTCGTCTGCTGTTGCGTCTTCTGGAACAGCAGCAATAATCAGTCCAGACTCAGACACCCCTCCGGACAGCCGACTGCCACTGAGCCGATCTTGTTCATAAAGGTTTGCATCAGGGCGCTCAAGAGACCCGTTAAATTCCCAGTAGTCGTACTTTTCACCATCGTACTCAATGTATAAATTTCCGTTTGTTGGTACGTACCCACCGTCAGAATCGGTTTTGAACGCGACTTCGGCAGCCGCGAACTGCTTACCAGTTGGTGGCTCCTCTGAATTCCCATACTTCGGCGTAATTGTAGACGGTATTATTCGGAGATCTGATGCTGTAACGCTAGTCCCATCCGGTGTTGTGTAGGTGTTCCCTAACTGACGCTCAGGAGGTGTGTATTTGACTGAAACCGTCTCAATTGGGTCAGAAAGTTCAGGGATCGATATCTCATACGTTGCCTCATCGTCGGCATGGCTGGGGTATGGCACTTCGATTTCGTGTGCTATCGTTTCGTCCCCTGGCACTTGGGCAGTGGATTCTACAGGCGAATCAAGGAATCTCGTATCAACACGGAAATCCAACTCACCAGGCCCTGCCCCAGTGTTTTCGATGGTTACAGTCAGCGTTACATCAGTGTATCGTGGAGCTGATTCAGGGGCATCAACAGATTCAATTGATAGATCCGGCAGGTCCTCGGCATCCAAAGTAGCGGTCCAGGACGCACCGGATTCGTCCGTCCGACTCCAAGAGATCACCGCTTCGCTCGTTGTTTCAGGGACTGTGAACAGCAGCCAGCCCTCGGAGACAATTCCGGGTCGTGCATCATCGGTTGATGAATACCAGGAACCAGCAACCGGTGTTGTCAGCGATGTCTCAGCTGTTCTCCCCCCATATTGTGAACTACCAGTAATGGCAACAATGGATCGTGTTTTTGGGTGCGTTACTGGACTATCAGCGGTCGTTTCAGCTCTGAAACGGACCAATAGCTGCGCTTTGTCAAACCCGGCCCAGTACCGCGCTTTCTCAGTCTCTAACCGTTTCAGCAGTCGTGCATCAGTGACAGTGATTTCCATACCACTGACAGTCGTTGCGTCACCGACGGTGAGTGCATCAGATGCGGACTCAGACACTGGCGTGGTGCCAGAATTCGTCTCTGTACTGTTCGTCGACGTGGAGCATCCAGCAAGTGCAACGGAGGTACCGAGAGCGGAGAGGAGGTTGCGTCGCTTCACACCGTTCCATCTTATTCAGGTATAATGAATTTTTAGCACTCAGTTGGCACTCAAAGAGTACCCAAGTCCCAGCGCGAAGACGCAGTAGTTGATGACATCCATGATCTCTTCGAAAACAAGTGGGACTGGTACGACGAGGAAACTACTGATTATCAAGCTCGTTATGAGTTACGGCACGGTGAAATCGACGGGGAAGCCCCGCTCCCAATGAACTGCGACAACCCCGATATGCAGCGGCACTGCATTGGCAAATCGTTCTGTCCATACAACATCTACCAGAGCTTGCCCTTCCCCGAGTCGATGTACGACCAGCTCGACGACAGTGGCAGCACGGGTCAGTACCAAGCCTGACATAGACGGGAACCGAACCCAGTCCGTTGCTGGTGCTTCCTTTCTGACGCTCACTACGCCCACACGGTTTCGTGTAGGACCACTCCCGTTCTTGATTTGCCGGCTAAACCTATTAGAGTTCATACTATTGTATAATCACTTCGGCTCAAACAGCCTCTTTGCTGATAAATCAATGTTTCAGGACGCTATACCGGCATTTTCTCAAACATGGATCTATTCGCTCTATCTCAGTTATGGGAAAATGCCGTAATCATCCGAATACCAACTTCATGAAGCAATCACAACAGTGCTTACTCATTTCAGCTATCTCAAAGATAGGAAAACACCGAAATCATCCGAATACCAACTTTATGAAGCAATCACAACAATGTATCAGCAAATATTACGTAACAGATTTGGGGAAATGCCGAAATCACCCGAATACCAGCTTTACGCGGCTATCACAACACTGATAGCATGGTTCTTAGCCCTCAAAAACGCCCATAATGTCCATGAATACCCTTCTCAGTGCCTTCTATCCCATTTCTCATCCAATTTCTTTCGGAATAAATAATCACAACAGCATTTACGGATTTAGAGCTAATCAGAGGATATTTAGAGCGTTCTAATCTTTTCATGGCTCGCGTATTGTTGGGGTATTTGTCCAAAGAGAAGGGGGACAATACGACAATACGGAGGTGAAGCCAGAGCCGACCGGAAGTGGGCTTCAGACGAGCGCCAAGGGGGCGACCCCCAAGAGGGGCGAACTATCAGGATGGCTAGACAGGTGCGACAGTGGGACCGACAGGCTGGTGACACAGCAACGGGCCGCCGGCAGTGCAGACTGAGGTCGGACAGTCGACGTCGTCGACGGTGGGACAGTCGGCTGGGGCGAACCCAAAGTGAAAGCGAGATCGCGACGACTGGGTGGGCGGCCACCATGGCGACAGAGGAGGTGGACTGACTCGAGGATCAGTGGGAAGAGTCATCTTGCACACGGGGTGGTGGGCCCTGGAGACAGCGTAGGGCACAGTGGGGCAGACAGTAGACACTCCATAGGGAGAGACGCAATCCTATCAGGTTCACAACACAGGCACTTTCGCGCGTAATCGAACGAACTCATCGTCGCCTGGACGGCCGGGGACAACACTCGAAACAGGGGGCGTTCTTTTAGCGGAAACGGTGGGGTGTCAGCACTCGGTGCAACGACCGGCAACACGACCGCAACGGCCGTGGCCTCACTCGGCGTCAACCGTCGCCAAGGTTTCAGCGCGCTCCGGGCCAACACCATCGATTGCTTTGAGGTCCGCAGCGTCAGCAGCGACGAACTCGCCGACTGTGTTGAACTGCCGAGCGACCTTGCGGGATATCTCGTCGACCACCCCGAAGCCGTTGAGTGACCCAAACATATATTTTCAGAGTGTTCGTAATATCGGATATGAACTCCGCAATGGAGGGGTTTGTTTTCGTGGCGGTGCTTATCTTCCTCACATTTGCGTACTATCTCTATACGGTCTATCAGGACGGGTACGACCCACTGGCACTGATTAAAACTGGTAAATTGATTGAACGCTAGTCGTCTGGTTCTTTCAGTTTTTTTGCCGGGATTACTACGATCACTCCAAGTATCAGCAGACCTGCTGCTGGAAACCCGGTCAAGTAATCAGACACCGCCACGGGGCCAGGTCTGAATACGCCGATCAGCGTTGTACCAGAGGCTGCAACGATGATTGACCGCAGTGCATCATCCAGTGTCAGCCACTCTAACAGCCCCGCAGGCCCTGACACTCGCTCGGACTTGATACCAATCACGAGGATCAGGAGGCCGGCAATCGGTGTCCCGTACACCCGTAGCAACTCGGTGTTCTGTGTGTCGACCGCGTACAGCACCGATAGCGACGTGCCGATGGCGACGACACCGATTCCATTAACCCGCGAAAGATAGTTCCAGATATTTCGAGTGGTGAAGGTCTGGATCAATACCAGCAAGCCGACTAACCCCAGTGCGGTAATAGCTGCTATAGTCGCCAGTCCAGACTCAAAACCGGTCAGCTCAGCAGTCTGCTGAGCAACAGTCGAAAACAGTGTTGTGAATGCTTGTATCATACTATTTCAGATTGCCCTCCGGTCGACGGCCGGGTCCGTTTCATCGCCCCAGTAGGCTACCAACTGCCCGACAGCAAGACTCGACAACGCGAGCCCCAGCCACCACAGCATCGGGCCGCCGATCCCCACGAGCGCCAGCCCGACGACCAACGCGCCGAGCTTTCGCGGGTGGCCGCGGGCTTCGGCAACCCACGAGCCCTCGGGCACAATCACGAGTCCTCCCCCAGCGCCCGGTCAAGACTGTCCCGCATCCCGGCCAGCACCTCGTGGCCGTCCTCGGTCACTGAGTACGTTTCTCGTCGCTTGTTCGGTCCCGACGCTTCGACCAACCCCTTCGCTTCCAGTTCCGACAGCTGTTCCCGGACCCAGCGGTCACTCGTGTCGAGTCCCTCCTGCGCTTTCTGTGCGATGAGTCCGCGCCAGCCGTCGCCGTCGTGGGCTTCGACCACCAGCAGGCAGGTCTGTGCGACCGGCGAGAGGTTCGCGAAGGCCGCCCAGTCCGGGTCGTCCTCGACGCCATCGAGGTCCGTCATTACAGCACCTCCGTTGAGAGCCAGTCGACGGCCCTTTTCCCGGCCACGTCCCACGCGGCGCCAGCCCCAGAGACGATATCACCGATCATCTGGCCCACGTCGACGCTGACCCAGCCCGTCGCCATCCCCAGCACGAGCGCCCCGACGGTGAGCGCGCCAAACGTCGCGACCGTGCCGACGGCCGCCACCAGTCCGCCGATGATACTCTTGATGCGCCGGAACTTGTACCCGCCGTACACGACGGCTGTGACCAGCGCGACCTCTTTTCCGAACTCCGCAACGAGTGCGCCGAACCAGTCGAACATCAGTCGTTACCCCCACGGAACTCCCGGACGAACACGCCCTCGACTGGTGTCTGACACAGCTCCCAGTCGATCCGCTCGCCGGGATCGGGCGCACGGTCGGAACGCATCACGACGACTGGTGCCCACTCAGCCATCGGCCGCGTATCTCGCCACGGCAGCCACTGGTCCAGCCGACTCGGAGCGTCGTCGTTCAAGACCACCACCGTATCCTCGCCGGCCAGTCGTTCGAGGTCTTCGCCGGTTCGGTAGCCCCTGCGGGTGCTGCTGTCCAGCACTTGCACGACCTCGCCGTTGGCGAACATCAGTCGTCACTCCCTCCGTTGCCGCCACTGCCACGAGCGATGATATTGACCTGCGGCTGGTCGTCATCGGGCGAGTTGTTCGCGCGGTACTCCCGCACGAGTTGGATGACCGCGTAGCCGGCGATGACCAGCACGATCACGAACGCATCGGAGTTCACCAGCGCTGTCAGCAGGTCGCCCTCACCGAGCCATTGCAGCGCCAAAACACCGAGGACACCGACAATCGCAATCCACCGGGCCGTCGTGAACTCATCGATCCGCTGCAGGAATACGAGCGACCCGATAGCGAGACCGGTGACGGCCAGCATCGCGCCCAGTTCCGGCCCGATATCGATGTAGCCCGACTGGATGGCGGCCACCAGTGCCGCCGCGCCGACGGCGCTCGTTAATATGGTGTTCTCACCGAGCGTGACGATGGCGTCACCGAGGGCTTCGATGCCGCTGACGACACCGTCCTCGACGAGCCCGCCGACGCGGGGCAGCTGTCCGGCGGCCGACCCAGCGCTGGTCGCGAGCGAATCGACAACCTCGCGCGAGCGCTCGGGCCGGCGGCCGATCACGAACAGCATCGCAATCGACCCGAATAGTGCGACCAGCCCGACGAGGTTGCCCTGGTCGGCCGCGCCGAAGATCGTCGACGCGCCGCCGGGGTTCGCCGTCGGTGCCGATGCCGTTTTGACCCGCACCACCGAATCGATGTTGTCCTGTGGCACCGTCATCGGTTCGCGGCCCTGAACACGGTCGAAGCGCTGGCTGGTGTCTACCTCATAGACGCCGTACCACGTCTCTTCGGTCGCGCCCAGATATTCGACAGTGAACGACTCGCCGGCCCGCTGGCCCGGGTCGACGGTGAACGCCGGGCTGGTGGCGTTCGTTCGCTGTTCGGGCACGCTCGCCCGAATGGTCCCGTTGACCGGCGAGAGTTGGACCGGTGCGGCCCGGACGCCGACCTCGCTCCCGCTGACCGCTTCCGGGAAGTGCACGCGCTGTTCGTGGCCCGTCGAGAGTTCGGCATAGTCGCCTTCCGCCGAATAACTCTCGTTGACGCCGTAATGGAGTTGCTGGGCTTGCGAGGTATTCCCGACGCTGATGTAGGCATCACTCGCCCAGCTGTCCAGCCGGACCCGCGAGTTCAGGTCGGTCCCGACGGGCGTGGCTTGCATGACCGTGACCGCGCCGTTATGCACGTCGATCTTCGAGCCGACCGACCGGAGTTCGACGGTCGTGCCCTCTGGAACGGTGCCGCCGGTCAGTGCGGCAATGTCGACCTGCAGTTCCGTGCCCTGCATAGACCGGGCCGACGCCGGCACTTCGGTCCAGCCGCCGGACTGGTCGAGCCGCACTTCCAGCGTCCGCAGCGAGATGATGTTCTCGGCGTGGGGAATCGTCAGCGTGGCACTCTCGCGGCTGGAGAGGTACGTGCGAGAGATATTGTAGCGCTCGCTGAACGCTTCGTTCTGGAAGGTGACAGCCCGCTGTGTCGTCAGTTCGTGGTGGTAGTCGACTTCGACGGTGGGCGCGGGAGCATCGCTGCCGGTGTCGCCGTCGCCAGCGACGACGGTGACGTTGTTCTGGCCAGACTGTAGCCAGCTGCTATTCGCGGAGAGTGTCGCCGTGTCGTCTTGCCCGAGCGTGCCCGACATCCGCACCGGCTGGCCGTTGATGATGACGCCAGCGTCCTCGGTGACGGTCCGCTCGGTGTAGCCGATATTCACGTCGACAGCGCCCGATTGCGTGCCGACGAGTGCCTCTGTCACGGCGCTGTCGAACTCGTTGATTTGGACGGTCTGGGATTCGCCATCGTTGAGTTGGCCGATGTACTCGGCTTCGGCCGTGCCGTCGTTGTCGATATCAAGCGACGGGTCCTGCGTGACCGTCGTCACAGTCGAGCCGGCTTCGACGCCGACTTCGTGGCCAGTCGACACCTGTGCGGTCTGACTGCCCGGTGAAATATCCGTGACCGAGCGCGTGACCGTTTCGCCGTCCATCAGGACGCCGCTATAGGACGCATCAGCGGTCCCGTCGTTGTTGATATCGAGCGACGGGTTCTTTGTGGCCGTCCGCTCGGTGTAATCGATATCGGCGTCGACCTGTCCACCGTCGGTCATGACCGTCGCCGTGTGTGAGCCTGTCGGGATGTTCGATGCGTCCACGGTGGCCGACTGCGAATCAATCAAGATACCGTTGTAGCTGGCATCGGCGTTCCCGTCGCCATCGAGGTCGATGCGCGGGTTCTTGCTGGCAGTCCGGTCAGTATAGGAAATATCGTAGTCGACAGATGCCGATCCCGTTGTGTCCGTAGATATATCGACAGATGACGCTGCTGTGGACAGGTCGAGTCGTTTGGTTTGGGTCTCGCCGTTTGAGAGGCTTCCCCATGAGGCTGCTGCGCCGTCGTTAGTTGTGATAGACACCGAGTTTACCGATGTGTCGACCGTGCCACTGGCCCACGGGCTAATATCGACGTGCCCACTTGCATAAGACCGTGAGTATTCGGTAATCCGTATTTCATATGTCTCACCAGCTGACACAGCAGGATTGCCAAATCCAGTAACGGTCTGTGTGCCGGTCTGATACTCCAACACTGATGAATCGTATATCCCACCGATTTTGGTCCCGCTTGAGTCATATACCTCAAGTCGCTCGAAGTTACCGTTCGTCCCGCTGGCACTCTGCACGTCGAAGGAGACCTGTGTTAGCTTGCCAGATGTTTGGGGAGTCCACGACAAGTTAGCTGACCCACCACTTGTGGCGTCGATAGTGGTCGGAGTGCCTGTTTTGCTCCCAGTTGTCTCTTTGACAGGCGGGCTGTTTGCGGTCACTGTGACGGTTGGATTGTTGCCGGTCCCGTCCGTTGGCTCTCGATTCCCGGTCATGGGGAGCGACCGAGTAACCGATGACCCGGTAGTTCCGGTAATCGAGTGCGACGACCGAGACGAGTATCCCGAAAACGTCACTTCGGCGTTGTTCGCGGGAATAGTGCCATCAACAGTGTGGGATATCGTCGCCCCGTCAGACAGACCGTTGTGTGACAGGCTCTCTGTACTCGTTGTTGACTTGCCGATGAACGTCGCCGAGACATCTGTGGCCGGCTGATTCCCGTCGACGCTGTAGTCGACAGTCCCACCGTCCGACAGCGTTGTCGAGATCAGTCCCGCGTCCGTCGTGGTCTGTTCGACGCCCGTAAACGTCACTTCCGGGTTCCGTGGCGCGAGGTTATCGCCAGCGACCGCCAGCTGGATCGACTGTCCGTCGGTCGCGCCGATGACCTGTTTCGTGTCTCGCTCAGTGTTGACCTGTCCGGTCAGCGTTATCTCGGGGTCTGTCGCACTGTCGAGGTCCCGAACCTCATACAGGTGCGTCGTGCCGGTCGTCGCCGGCTGGCCGTCGATCTGCAGTGTCCCGCCGAACGTGATCGTGTTCGTCGAGAACCCGCTCACCCAGAACTGTGCTTCGCCGTTGCGGACGTGAATCTCTTCTTGATACACCTTGCCAGATTCATGCACGACACCGACGACGGCTGGCACCGACCCGTGCTGGTCTTTGAGCCAGTCCGTCGAGACGCCGACCCAGCGGCCGTCATGCGTGCGGTCGTCGGTCAGATTCAGCGCGGGCTCGCCGTCGACGGTCGTTGTCGACGCCCGGAGTGTCTGTGCGCCCGCCGATGCCGACAGCGACGGTTCGGTCGTGTTACTCTCGACGTGCGTCTCTGGCACGGTCGACAGTGGTTCGTCCGGGTCGCGCGGCGCGGTACTCAGTTCGTCGAACGGATTGCTGGCTGGGTTGGTCGGCGTCGACGCTGACTCTGCCTGTTGGTCGTCGCCAGTCGGCGTCGAGTAGACTGTCCCACTGTTCGCGTCCTCGGGTGCGTTCGACTGTGGCGCGAACAGCATCGGCGCGGCGACGGACACGATGACGACCGCCAGCGCCATGCCGACAATCGACAGTTGTTCACTCGACAGTGGCAGGTCATCACTGTCCATCAGCCACACCTCCAACAGGGTTCAGGGGGGTCCCCCCTTCCGTTCCTGTTCCAGATACGCGCGCGTAACGAACGGAACTTTTCTTCCGCTCGCGGTGATCGGTGCCGCTCGGCCCGCCAGCCGGGCCGCCGCAGCCGGCTGTCGTGAACTT
>NC_006390.1 GCF_000011085.1 Haloarcula marismortui ATCC 43049 | reverse complement strand
AGCCGTGAACGCGCTCGAAGCGGCTGGCCACGGATTGGCCGGTGGCGCTACCGGAGCCGACGAGACGGGCGGTCACGACAGTATTGGCTCTCACGATGAGCACCCTCGCAACGCTGGCTTCGGCGACAACGCACAGAGACGGAATTGACCAACTAACTGCAGTAAACAACGTATGTCTCAGAACATCCCGAAATCCGAACAGGACGGGTTTACAGAGAAGACGATACAGGGCGCACAGATCATCCACGGCGCGGACCCGCACGGAAAGTGGCCGACCGACGCTGAGGAAATTCGAAACCGGTTCGATATCCCGGCGTTCGACCCGGAAGCGTTCTACCCGCGTGAGGGCGCGGCACTGTCGGGCGTGTATCCGGACTTTCTCGTGCATATCGAGAACTCCGCCGATGGCCCGTCGACGGTGAACTCACCGGGTGCATCACTGACGATGGTCGAAGCGCCGAAGGGCTCAGGCAAATCCACAGCCGCCGACCAGTTTGCCACGTACCAGATGGAACACAACGACGAGCGCATCGTCAGAAACGGCCGCCAGAAGAGCTCGGACTGGCGGCGGCTAGCTGACTGGACGACGCTGTGGCTCCCCAGCGGCGTCGAGGTTGACGGCCGCTGGATGGAAACCGTCGACCGCGACGATCCAGATCCCGACGAACTCTGCCGAGACGTACGGTATTACTCGGATGTCCACGAACTGGTTGCACGACTGCAGGACCATCCGAAAGGTACCTACAACGTCGTGTTCCCGGACCCGTACTTCCGGGGCTGTGTTGAAGCACTGTCGACGGCAGATGCGACGGTCCAACAGCCGGAGTTCATCCCCAAGAACGAGCCAAACCCCACGCCAGCCTCACACTGGTGGTTTGGCTTCCTTGCAGCACGGACCTTCGACGGAGTTCGCGTCGACGGCGATGGCGAGCGCAACTGGATGACCGCTCACATCGACGAGTTCGGGATGCTGGCCCCGGAGTCAGCGCCGGGTGGGGAGTCCGGCCACTGGACTCACCAGTGTGTCCAGATCATGGCCGACATCGCGAAGGAGATGCGGTCGGCCGGGCTATCGCTGGTCGGCTATGGCCATCACGAAGAGGACGTCCACAATCACTGGCTCAAGGAGTTCGACTTCTGGGTCGAACTTTCGAACCACGATCGTGGCAACCGGACGACCAAGGCTGAAGCACCGAAGCCATTCCGCGATATCGAGCAAGACCAAGACCTCCTCTCGAAGCGGCCAAAGGGGTTTGGACTGTGCTACACGGCCAACCGGTTTTCGGAGTTTCAGTTCTCCGATCTGGGCTACCCACACGACACGCCAGAGTTCCAACTCCGGCTCGGGATCCCGCAAGCCGTCGATGTCCCGACGAGCGACGATAGCGGTATGATCGTCGAGGACCTCCAGGTGGCGACCGACGATGAGGGCCAGCCGACCATCCTCAAGGAGTACCGCGCAGCCGACGGCGCCGTGCACGAACTGCGCGTGCTCGCGCCTGGTCGCGGGATTATCGACATCTCCGGTGAGAAACCCGAGCCACTGGAGGTGCTATCGAGCCCGTATCCCGACGCCGAGTTCCCCGAGAACCCGATCAAAACGACACAGACCCACTACGATATCATGTTCAAGCCAGACGCGAACGCAGAGATCGTTGCGGCACGCATTCCGAGACGAACTGGGCCCGGCACGACGACGGAGGTCGAGGCCGATGAGTGACCCAGCGAAGCGACTGGTGGAGACCGACACCGAACGCCCTTTTACGTTGATGACAGCCGTCGACGGTGACCCGGCTGGCGGGCCGAGCGGCACCAATCGGCCTGAGTGGACCAAAATGTCCGCTGGGTACGCGCGCGTATCAGGAACAGGAACGGAAGGGGGGACCCCCCTGAACGCTGTTCGAGGTGGAAACTGATGGCCAGTGATGTGCGCTCACTGGCTCGCGCTGGGCGGGCAACATTGGTGGTGCCACTCGCATCTGGCGTCGGCGCGATCCGGGCGACACTGCGAGCACTGGTCGCGGTCGTCATGTCGGTGCTTGGTGGCTGCTGGGTCGAGGCGATCACCGTCGAACAGTGGCTCCCAATCAGTGCTATCGAGCGACTGTGGTTGTTCGATGGCGAGCGGTCACTGGCAGTACCAACACAGACCACGCTCACAACGGCGGTGAGCCGATGACAGCCGACAGCGATGCCAGCGACCAGCCGGACTGGGCGGCGTATCAGAACCTCACGCCAACGGCACAGACGTGCCTGCTGTTGGTCGCGAATTACGACGGCGACGCCTGGGGTGGCCTGATCGCACAGGCCGCACAGGAGGGTCTTGACGTGAGTGACCGCCATGTCCGGCGCTCGCTTGCAGATCTGGAGTCGGCGGGGTTGGTTGAGTCAACAGGACCGAACAAGCACCGACAGACGTATTCGGTCACCGACGACGGGCGCGAGGTCTTGAGCGGGATGCGCGACAGTCTTGGGCGGACGCTGGAGTGATTGTGGTCACCCCGGTGATAGTGCGTTAGCGTGACCGGGTCGTGTTCAGCTATGAGCGATCCGATGTGAATCGCTGACTACTCGGCTGGATTGACCGGCGCAACATACTGCGTTTTGACGTTGCCTTCGTGTCGCCACTGGGGATAATAGTTCTCGCGTCTCTATCTTTTTCACCGACAGGGACAGTCGGCCCCATTGGTCGTTAGCTTCCTCTTTTGTTGATTACTCTCCGTACTCACACCGCCGGTCTAAGGACGCTGTAGCCATTGGTGGCACCTGATGACCGACGAGTATACGATGGCTGTCGAGTGTTCACACTGCGGCGTTGAGAACGAGATAGACCCGATCCATGACGGTGAGGTGAGCCGTGGCACCCGGTGCGCCGAGTGCCACCGTTGGTTCACCGTCTACTCTGAACACTAACGCATCGGCACCAAGGCGCGAGCCTGAATATTATCTCAGTTACTCCTCATCTAAGAGTTTTTACACTATTTTGCCTGATTTTGTTTACCTGATTACCCCCTTTTTCTTTGGACAAATGTTATCGATAGATCCGCGGTCTTGGGGTGTGTATACTGGTGATCTATCGATAGACTTTGATGGTACACCGTGTTACTTCCGTATATTTTACTGGTATTTGGATTTCACTGTCTAAGACGCCGGTTTACGGCACGTCCAGACGTTATCAATATGTATACCGACACATACGGAAATAAACAATCTCAATGCCTTTTGTGGACGCTGCTCGCACGGCGTGCTGTGGCTCTGCAAACAGTCTCATTTAAGTTGCCAGAAGATGAGGTCGCTGAACTCGAACGCGAAGCGAATGCAGAGGGAAAAAGCCGGAGCGAGTTCATTCGGTCGGTGCTGCGTGCTCGGCATATCAAAGACGACCTCGACGACCAGGTGATAACGAAACAGGAGAAAGAAGAGATGGAGGAGACGATTAAAAATCTCAAGCGCGAGCGTGATGAATTCGAAGAGCGAATGCGCATTGCCAGGTCGCGGGTTGAGTCGATGGAAAAAACAATCGAGAAGACGGCCGACGAAGCAGTGCAAGCGGTCCGCGGCGAATACCGGCAGCAAATCCGCGAACTGAAAGAAGAGAACGACGCGCTCCGCCAAGAGGACAAACTGCAGATAATAGAGAAGACTGGGGAGCTGGCCGGGAATGCCTCGGAGCTGATCGAAACCACAGCCACGACCGAGGATCTCGAATCAATGGAAGAAACCATCGAAGAGAAGGCCGACCGTCAGTGGCACGGAACAACTGAACAGCGTGAACTGGTGATGGAACTCCGCGATGAGATACGCGACGAGCTACGGCAAGAGGTGAAACACGCCCGCCCGCTTACAGTCAAAGCCTTAGACTGGATTCGGCGGCGGCTCCCGTAACCATCGAGAGTCGCGTAAGCCGCCCTGCTGGCGGCGTGTGTTGCAGCAGGGGCGGATTGATGTCCAATGGATATTTTGATTTTGCATTCGATGCGCCCCGGTCGCTTGAGCGAGCACAATTGTCATTCTGGGATGACACAGTTCTAACGGCTAGATTGTGGCGACCGTCGCCGACTGGGGCAGTGCATACGACCCCGGAGTGGACGCAGGGTGGACCAATATCAGGGGGGTTGATACTTGGTACTCATGCAGCGATTATATCTCTCCCACAGCGTCGCCCAGCTTAATCAGTCCAAGATCGAAAGCAACTGCTACTGAGCTCTATAGATACCGTACCAGAGTTTGTACGCTCTCAGTAATGAAAACGCGATATCGGTTCAAAGGCATTTATGCCCCGTTTTTATCGCCAATTTCAAATATCAAAAACGGGATAATTATTGACGTAAACCTTCGGGATGGTGTTCACTTATGACTGAAAGAACACGTCGTCAACTCTTGGCTGGTATCGGTACGTCGCTAACTCTTGCTACTGCTGGATGCGGCGGGAATTCTGGCAGCGGGGGTAGCAATAGTTCCGCTGACAACAGTGGAGATGGGCTTTCCGGTGGCGGAGCAGACATCTTTGGTGAATTCTCGTTCGAAGAATACACACTGAACATTTCGCTTGCCACGACCGATGGCTACGACGAGATCGTGGCCTTCGACAGCGACGGCAAGCAGTTCGCCAGTACCAGTGTGACGCCATCGGCTGGCCAAGTCTCACTCGACTTTACTGATTACTCTCCCGGTGAGTATCGCTTTGCTGCGGTCAACTCAGACGACGATACCGTTGTGTCCGAAGTCACCGAAGTGCTTGAGCCGAACATTGAGCTCGTTGACTGGCAAACGGCGAGCGAGACGGATATGTATACGTCGGAGAACGATATTGCACTGACGGATATCGTCATGTCGGTTGAGAATACTGGAAATGCCCCCGGCGAACTTGACTGGGTTGGCTATGAGTCTGAAGAGTTCACTCCAGAATGGTCAAGAGATGGAGATCCAAACCCGATGAGTAGTTATGGATATTCTTCACCTGAGTCGCAGGTAGAAAGCCTCTCACAGAAAGGGCGTCTTGATTACAAGCCAGATTTCAAGGGTGGCAAAGAGTTACCAATAACAGTCTATGCAGGTCAGCAGACGCAGTTAGTCGACACGAGTAACAAGCGACTGCTCACCATTAGGATGGAGAAAGATAGGACAATCACAGAGGACCCCGATGAGAAAGGGTGGAAGGTTCAGGAGGGTGTCGAGTACGACTTTACCGTCACCATAGGCGGTGAGTCTATTGATCGAAGTTCAATCACAAAGACCGTGACTTGGGAGAACATCGGGACATCAGCTGGACTAACTCACCAACCAGATGATGCACTTATTGCGACAAAACAAGTGGATCAAGGGTAATATATGCAGTTTGGAGGGTTTGAAGACGCATTCATTAACGCGCTCAGGGGAATTGCATCAAACGGTGCTGACGCAATTGGGAACATTATGCCTCGGTTTTGCATCTAGCGGCAACATAAACTGGCGCGGGGCCCCGCGCCACTTCGAACCTTCTTTGCCGTGATTGAGAGAACTGGCTGTAGAGGAGTTGTACCAGCATATTGGTCGGTTTTGCATTCAGTATCTATCGCTTGAATTACGCACACATGGCCATCGATCCAAATACCCAAGCTCCAACGAATCCTGTCATGACGTTCACCGGCAACCGACCACCGGGTGGGGGGTGTCTGTTCAGCCCAAACGTCGCTTTTGCATCTGCCGGCAATATTTACTGACACGGGGGCTACACTGGTTCAGATATCTTCTCTTTTGATTGAGAGAACCGGCAGCAGAATCGCTGTACTCGCATATCGCTCGGTTTTGCATTCGGTATACTCCGTTCGCTCAAGCAAGCGCAGTTGTCATTTCGGGATGGACCGGCCCCAAGCGTCAGGTGGTGTCGCGATCGTCGCCGGCTGGTCACCAGGTAGGGTAGAGCCCATGTGGTAATTACAAGCAGATAACCGAAACTGAGCGTATTGCGCCCGTGTGTAGACCAGCGAAGGACCGCTCCACACGATTCGTGAACTCAACCCGGAGAAAGTACCTGACTGGGGCGGTGTATACGACCCCGAAGCGGACGCAGGGTGGACCAATATCAGGGGGGCCTGACACCCGGTTTTCTTGCCGCCCACGTACCCCCCTCAGCGCACCGGGTACCCGGTGTGATCGGTGTGCAACAAACTACCCCGAAATCCGGAACAACTGCTATATTGGTCTTTCAGAAGTTCATCATTTCTGGCGGCGTCAATCACTCGGGCTTCCAGCGACTGGATATACGTGTGTAGGTACCGGTAGTGCTCTCGCAACTGGGACAACTCAAGATATCGGTCGGCGTACGCACCACAGAGGCAGTCTCCCGATGATTCCAGCAATTCGGTTACCTCTGATACCTCGACACCGTGTTCGTTGAGGTAGTCGTCGACGTCGGACTGTGTCCATCGGGCTAGGGGTGAGACGAACGTTCGAGTCCCGTCCTGCTCGATCCCGTCAGCACTGACGGCTTCGTACCGAGCGTCTGACTCCTGCCGCGTGGCGCCGCTGATGAGCAACGATTGCCCCTCGAACCCGGTGAGAAACTTTTGAAGTGGCTTGTCTTTATTGCAGATATACTCGAACCGGTGAGACTGGCGCGTCGGGCCGGCAAATCCGTACTTTTCAATCCGCTCTCGGTATCTGTCTGCTTTGTTGCGTGTGTCTGCGATGTGGACGGGAAGGTCAAACTTCTCGCCGAGGTTTTGAACGTACTCTTTGGATTCATGTAACCCGATATTGGTATCAATAAAAATAATCCCGTCTAAAGGAAACTCAGCATTGCGATACGTATGGTGAAGTGCCGCAGTGGAGTCCTTTCCCCCACTACAGAGTGCGAACGCATTGTCCCATTCCCTGCTGTTCGCTCGTTGGAGTATTTCATCAGGGGCATCCGTCTCTGGGATCTGGGCTTTGATGCCCCCGAACTCCTCCCGCGTTTCACTAGTTGTGTCGGGGAGGGTCGGCCCAGTGTTGGCATTCTCGGTCCCTGCGCCATTACTTGGCCTTGAGCCTGCACATGGTGCGGCTTTCCCACAAGGGCACGTCATCGCTTTCGTCTCTGCAGCACGTGAGTGATCGGTGTCGGTCATGGATATGTAACCCGCCGGGGCACGTGGGGGAAACCCAGTATGCCGGCCATTCTTGCACGAATTCAAAATACCAATTACCGAGAAATTCCCACTGATAAGAACTGTGAGTACTACTTTTGAAAATGGCTGGAGTGGGTTCTTGTAGGATGTCGCGAGTACGACTTTGTGATGGCAACTTCAGTATCCGAATATGTTGACTATGAAGAGAAAGACGGCGTTGGAATCTGGAAAATCGAGGACTTCCCCGCAGCCATCGAAGCAGGGGACATGAAAGCGGCCGAGCAGCACTACGTCGAGACAGCTAGTGACCCGGAGATGCAAAGCGTCGTTGTCACCATCGGTGGTGTTGAGAACATGGATTCTGAGGTGCTAGAGCACGTCGAAGAAGAGTGGACAGCCGTAGCCGCCGAGTCGGGTGTCGACTTCACTGCCTACGTTGCTGACGGGATTGCACGCCTTTCAATTAGCCAGAAAAACGAGGCTGAAGATGTCGTCACGAAGGGCTTCAACGAGCTTGAACCGGCACTTGAGTGGGCAAAAGAAAAACGGACTTCTTAGCTGTTATACGATTTCGGGGCTGTCCTGGCTAGTCAATCAAATCTCTTAGAACTCTGTTAGCGTGGTCTTTGCTGAGGCTCCGATTCCCGTTCCCACAGTGAGGACTATGGATACAAGACGGACAGCCGTCCGAACAACTACATGAAGCGAGGAGGTCTGCTGTCTGGCTCAACAGCGAGTCAAGCTGTTCAAATGCAGCGCGACAGTACCCGGCCCCGCCCGGATAGCCGTCGTGGACGAACACAGTCCCGCCGACGGTCTGCGGGTGAGAGACCGTCGATAGCCCGCCGATGTCTCCACGGTCACACAGGACTTCGCTCGGATACAGCGATATGAGTGCGTGTTCAATGGCATGAAGACCGCTGAGGTACTGCTCCGGACTGTCCACCTGCTTGAGCATCTTCCGTTCGATCTTCTGTGGGGCCTCGAAGAACAGCCCTGTCGTGGCTATTTCTGATGGGGGTAGCGGTGTCTCGAACTCGTGCTCGGATGGCGATTCATCTCGCGGGCTGGAGTAGCGCAGATACCCAGTGATTTGATTGCGAACAGTGAGCGAGCCTAGCGTTGCCTTCATATCTTCACCATCGAATTCCAGTGTCCGAGTATCAAGCGTGTCGTTAACTGTTACCTCCTTTTCGCGGAGTGCGCGTGTATACTCGCTCGTTTCAACGCTTTCGAGATATGCTGTTCGCTCTTCTAGATCCAACTCGACAACCTTGTACGACTGTTTGTCGTACATATAGATAGCATTCGGATGAGCATCTCGAAGGGCGGCATCTCGTTCAAGACTGCCGAGTATTTCTCCCCGATTTCTGTCGACGAGCTTGATTTCTTCTTCGTCGATATTTCGAATATCTGTCTGGATTTGAATGTCGTTGTTCGCTGCTTCCCACCGTACCTGCTCTTCGTTTGTTCGTTTAAGTCTCCCTTCAGCTGTCAACTGGTCCACCATTTCTGGAAGTGCTTCACCGAAGTATTGCTCATCATCGGGGGACAGGTAGTGGTCGTCTGCGGCGCACACAAGATGCTCTGGAAGCGCTGACCGGTTGCTGGGATTTACTGCTGCCTGCTCTGCTCCGCCCTCAAAGAGTTGTTCTGGTTCTTTGAGCAGATATTGATCGAGCGGATTGTCGCTCCCGACCATGATGACAAGACAGGAATCGTCGCCGCGGCCAGCACGTCCGGCACGCTGGAATGTGCTCATACCGGTCCCTGGATATCCATCAAGAATCACTGCGTCAAGCGATCCGATATCGATTCCTAACTCAAGTGCTCGCGTGGACCACAGCCCTCGGATGTCGCCGCTTTTTAGCCCGGCTTCTAACTCTCGCCGTCGCTCTGACTCGAGTGCAGCGTGATATGCGTGAACGGAGTCAGCAATGTCGTGTTCACCACGCGACCGGAGTTTACTGTCGGCCCAGTCGACGTATTGCTCTGTCCCCTGTCGAGCAGCGGTGAAAACGAGTGTCTGATACCCCCGCGTCACAAGATCTGCAAAAATCCGGACTGACTCGACGTGCTGAGAGAGTCGTTCACCGCCGACATCGCTATCATCTTGTGTTGCCGTTGTTTCTCCGGCTTGACCTGCCCCCTGTTGAGTGGACGCTGTCTCTTCATCTACATCAGCAGTAGAGTCGTCTTCACGGTCTTTCTGTGGTGGATTCCAGAACACCCACTGCTTATCACCGGAGGCACTCGTATCGTTGTCGACGAGCGTAAATGAGTCCGTAGGTCGCCCTGTGACGGCGGCGGCGTGATCAACGGGATTTCCGATCGTAGCTGAACAGCAAATATACTGAGGGTCCTTCCCGTAGTGGTCTAACAATCGATTCAGCCGACGGAAGATCAGCGCTGCGTGGCTGCCAAAGTACCCTCTATACGTATGCACTTCGTCGATGATCACAGTCTCTAATTGTTGGAACAGCCATCGCCAGTGATCGGTTAAGTGTGCGTACGGGAGAAATGAGAGATGGAGTTGATCGATTGTCGCCAAGAGGACATCTGGTTGCCGCTGCTTGATACTCCGCGTTTCAGCCTTCGATGACTGGCCTGTTTTCACGCCGACGTCAACTTGTTCACCGAATCCAAGGGCATCCGCCATGGCTTGAAGCGTCCCCGCCTGATCGTTTATGAGCGCCCTCATCGGTGCGATATAAAGCGCTTTTCCACTGTGGTCAACCGCCCGCTCTAATGCGGGAACAGCATATGTCAGCGATTTCCCTGATGCTGTTGGAGTAGCAACGACCGTGTTCTCACCCGCTCGGGTCGCCTCAATTGAACTAATCTGGTGCTCGTAGAGGTCTTCGATTCCAAACTGAGACAGTGCAATCTTGACTGACGGCAGTATCGAAAGCGAATCTGTTTGCGCCTCTTGCCCGTTGACAGTCCGTTCGTGTACAATCTGACCACTGTAGTGACCTCGGTCTTTGAGCCAAGAAAGTGTCTCTCGGGCGTTGTGCTGGCTCATTATCGGCTGTATGCCATGAATTGATTTGAAACTTTGGCTAGATATTTTTTGTACTATTACTCACAGTTCAACGGTCGTGTTTCATGGATATATCGAGTGAAGTCATCGAGTACGTTTTTGCACACCACTGTTTCCGGAGTAAACGTCAGATATGACAGCTTCAACCGCCAAAGGGCCCGTCTGAAACTATGCCTGGTTTCTGGGACACAGCTCATTTTTAGTACCCTGTGACTCGTCTCATCCGGTATAGTCCATATGTATCGGAACGGCCACTATGGCGCAGCGCTGCTGTTCGTTACGCCAATCAGCGCGGTCCTCATCAGCATCGGGTTCGTCAGGCTCGCCTTTGTCGCCGGGATTACAGCGGTCGGCTTCGCGATGGTCCCAGATCTCGATCAACGCCTACCGGGTGTAACACACCGTGGCCTGACCCACACGGTCTGGTTTGCGCTGGTCGTCGGGTTCCTGCTCGCTGGGGCC
Organism: Haloarcula marismortui ATCC 43049; assembly: GCF_000011085.1. Taxonomy (NCBI): domain Archaea; kingdom Methanobacteriati; phylum Methanobacteriota; class Halobacteria; order Halobacteriales; family Haloarculaceae; genus Haloarcula; species Haloarcula marismortui. Next base: position 22,856 of record NC_006390.1, on the reverse strand, counting down.
GGAACAGTTGTGACAATCGCGCCCTCGCTGATAGGGACTGTAACCGGATTTGCTGTCGGGACAGGGACTATCATGTCGCATATCGCTGCCGACGCACTGACGCCGGCTGGTGTCCGGCCGTGGAGCCCCGTTGACGACACGCGGTACTCGCTCGACATCGTTAGAGCGAAGAACCCACTCGCGAACTACGCGCTGCTGGGGCTGGGAATTGCCAGCGCAACGCTTGGTATCTGGACCGGCGGGACAGCCGCCGGCCTGTGAACTATTTTATCGTACAGGCGTTTGAGCTCTGTTGGCCGGCAGCCTCCAGTCGCTGCTGTAAGAAAAATGACTGCTTGTTAGAAGCTCACTCTAACCTACGCTGAAGAGTCAGACCGACTCGGTCAGCGTGCAGGCAGTTTCTTTCCCCGTGATCGCTTGCCAGATTTGGACTGCTTGCTGCACATATACCTGCGAACGCTCTTCATGGATATTGCCGCTCTTTCGCGATCAATCTCGAACTCGGGGGGCGATAAGAATTGCACTGCCGTTCCCAACGAGAACCATCGGCGCTTCTGGGTCGCCATTTCTGTAGAGCGTGAACCGCTTTGGACTGTATGTTGCACCTGCCCCGGCCGCGAGGTGCTTGACCGCTTTGGCGAGTAGCCGCCTTGAAAGCCGGGGGCTACCTCCGTCATAAGTCAGCGGACTCGCCTCATCAGTCAACTTGTCCCAGTCGTCAAACTGGAAGTTTGCTGGGATTGGTCCCACCTTTATCGACTGTTCGATCAGACCTTCGTAGCCACTTTCTGCCAGTGCGAGCGAGCAGGCCGGCCCCATACGGACGGGGACGGTTTGACCACCGATTGAGACTTCTTCTGATTCGTCGTTGAAATCCGGCAGCGGTGCATCTCTCCACTTTGCCTCTGGAAGCCCCATCAGCCAGAAGCAGACATCTTTCTGTGCCTTTCTTAAGTGCTCTTTGACGGCTTCCTCGTTCGGGAACTTCTCGCCACAATCCCGACAGTGGAATTCATCGCTTTGGTAGCTGTCCCACTCTGCGTCCATATGCGGGTCTGAGACATTTCCTTCCTGATCGACATTCAGTGTTCCATACGCTCGTATGTCGCCTATTACCAGTGATTCCGGATTTTAAGCCAGTTTGTTGCACGCTGATCGGGGCGGGTGGCCGGTACTATGTGGGGTACGGGATCTGTGTGATAGCCGGGCCTCATTCCCCTCAATGGTGCTCCATCCCGGATGTTTACCGAGGTCGTATACTGCCCCAGTCGGCCACCGTTTCGGGTCACCCTCACGAATGGCATCGAAAATCCTTCGCTGACCCATCTATAAGTGATATAGATACACTCGGTTTGAGTGTGTCGTCGAGACCACCGTATGAGACTGTTTCTACGAACCAGTTCGCCGACCCTCGTGCTCCCCATGCTCTACTGCCCAGTTGTACTCACTGTCGGCGCGGGGTCGCGAACTGTCAGGAATAGTCTCGGAAACCATCGCAACCCATGTCAAATAGCTATGCAAGTCGCCAAAAAATAGAGGTATCGCTACCCAGTTCAGGCCGTCGCAACGACGTGTTGATGCTCAGCCTGCGTGGGCGTCGGCTGGAGCGTCAGCCCGGCCAGCGCCAGCTCCCGAAGCACTTCCGGCGGGACACCCTCAGTCTCGGGAAACACGGCATCAAGCGTCCAAGCGTCGTGTTCCGAGCGCACCGGCGGCGTCGTCTCGACTACGGCGGTCGGGGCCGTCTCTCGTAGCGCTCGGGCGGCCCGCCGAACGCGCTGGCGGTTCTCGACCGTGCAGCGAACGGTCTTACTCATCCGTCCAGCCCCCGAGCGAGATCGTCGACAATACTGCCGCCGACGTGTGGGCCGACAGCCCAGCCGCGTTCGTCCTGCGTGTACTCGCACCAGCCTGCGAGTGTTTCATACGGCGTCTCAGCAAGTGGGACTTTCTCGGCTTGGTCGTCCGTCGCAACGACGGCCACAGCGAATTCATACGAGTCCCAGTAGTGGGCCGCGCCTTCGCCATCGACGCCCAAGAAGAGCGGGCGGCCCTGGGTGAGCAGTTCGCGGGCGGTACGTTCCTGTGGATGTGCGTCAGTCGTGCCGACAGATTTACCAGTCGGCGAAGCAGACTTACTCATGGGTTTTGCAGGAACCGACGCGCCTGCCCTGTCTCTAGCAGGGTGGGCAACTCGTGTTCTCGAAGGCACGAAATCGCCCAGCGGCGCGTCTGTTCCTACTCAGTAGTCACGGCTTCCGGCCACTTAGTAATTTCGTCTATCTACGAAAAAATAGTTTTATTTATCGTCTATTTTATTCTCAATTCGCTCTATGCCCTGTTCCGTCGCAAAATAGTATGCTCGTCGGGAAGAACTATCGCCCTCAATCTGCGAAATTTCGCCGTCACGGAGTTTCTCTGTATCCACTTTGAACAAGTCTCCGTTATCCACAAGATCACTCAGAATATTCTGCATCGTTCTGTACGAAAACGTGACCCTGTGTTGTCGGTTCAAACCAGCCCAGATTGCGAGTGGTGGCAGTGGTATATCGTGATGAACGACAAATTCCAAAACCAGTTCCCGACGGGCCTCTGGGGGCATATCTCTACCGTCGGTAACTTGGCGCTTATTCCCACCGAATGTTCTGGAATTCGTGCAATAAGTGCATTCTGCGTTTTTTAGTCCCATATTTGCACTAATCTATGCAAAGCACTAAGTGCTTGTGATGGTACATCACCGAATATGCGTGGCTTACCGGGGAGTAATAGGCTACTAAAATCGAGCCACCGGGGTTGGGGCCCCGCTGACCCGGTCACGCACAGCACTATGACGAACACACACCATTCTGATAACGATACCGCACAGGACCGACAGGAGTGTCGCCTCCAAACCGCGAAACGACTCCTCACCGAAGCCGACACCGACGCCGCTGTCATCGAGGACTGCCAGACTGTTCTATCCCGGCCCGGCTACGACCGCAGCCACAGCCAAGCACGAGTAGACGCCTGCACAGTCCGACTCGCGCTCGCACAGATAGACACCACAACCAAACGCACGCGCGAAGCCAGACAGGTGCTGGTCGCCGTCAGCGGAGGCCCACAATGAGTATGCACCGCCCAAACCGCCCGGCCTACCTGCAGGGCCACCCGCATCTGGTCGCCCAGCCACCCGAGCCCTCCACAGTCTCGATCACACGCGCTCGCAACGAAGCGCTGTGTACCGAGTGCCGACGCCGGGTCACAGTCAGCGACGGCACCGAGTACGGTCACGCCCGCGGCCTCCGGGTCGCGCCATCGTCTGCCCGCATCACTGCCACAACGGAGGTGTCAGATGACGCCCACCGACGACGAGTTCTACGTCATGCCCAAATCCCAGTGGAACGACGGTAAAGTCCACCATCCAGCCCCCGAGGCCACCCGCGAGGACCCGACGCCACTGTGTGATGCCGGCACCGACGACATCGAAGTGTTCCGTGTCGCCGATGAGACCGACCGCGAGCGCTATGGCCTCTGCAGTGTCTGTGCAGCCAAAGCCAACGACAAGCCCGACCCACGCGGGAACCACGGCGGGTCCGGCCGCTCACCGGCTGATGTCCTCCGCGAGAACGGCTTTGAGGTGCCCGAAGACTCCACGGGAGGGTCGGCATGAGCACCGACCACGGCACCCACAACGATACAGACGGCCGCTCGCTCGACGAGCGCTGGCCCACCGCCGACGCGGTCGCCGCTGTTGGCGGCCCGGTTCGGGAGCCAAAGACCGACGGCGGGTGTGTCTCCGACGCCGATATCGAGCAGCGGCTGGCCCGCCTCGAACGAATCGTCCTCGACGAAGGCGACGAACAGGAGGGCGACAATGCAGAGTGAGCAGTCAGCGACCGGCACGGAGCTGTGCTGGGACCACGAAGACTGTCCTCGCGACAACTGTGACGGCGAACTACAGCAACAGGACCGCTTCAACGTCCTGTGTCTGGCTTGCGAGGGCGTCTGGACCTACGTGAAGACATCGACGGCGCACCTGCTTCAGACAGCCGACTGCGAGACCGTCGCAACAAAGCCCATCGCCATGTCCGACGGCGGGCGCGTCTCCGAAGCCGATATCGAGTCGATCCTCGACGAACTCAAATCGTTCGAGGGTATCGACCTTACCAAAGCAGAGCCCGGCACAGTAGAGCGGTTCTTCGACGCCCAAGACCGGTTGATGGAGGCTATCGATGCCGAACTGGACGACGACGACCTCCCGCAGGCGACACACATCTGGTGGAACGACCAAGCAGAGTTCCACCTCTACTGTGCTGACCACTACTTCGCGATTGCCAACGAGCAGTGGACGGGATTCACAGAAGTGGACGATCCACAGGCAGTCACACAGGCTGCACGGGACCGGCTGGACAGTGGCGTCCCATGCGAAAAGTGCCACAGCGAGGCGCTGTACGGCCGCCGTGACGAGTTGCTTGAGGAGCGTGATCTGGCATGACGGCGGCGAATCAGACGCTTAGCCCGACCGGCTGGGCTGTCAACCTCGATAACGGCCACTCCGGGGTCTGCTTCGAGTGGGTTTCCGGTCTGACGATGTGTGGAGAATCGTTCGACCCTGAGACTGTCGACCGGGAGTGGTACGATGGCGCACCGGAATCTCGCGACGAACCACACGCAACCCAGTGCTTCGACTGTCACAACTGGTCCGCGGCTGCCAGAGATGCAACGCGGGGGCAGACTGATGTCTGACCCAGTCCGCTTGCGGGTCCGTGCTCGTCGCAATCAGCACGGCTCTGTGCTGGAGTGGGTTCCGGAAGACGAAGCTGACGCGAAGGCTGCACTCGACAGTCCGTGGGCGCTCATTCGTGACCTCTACGGAGCTATCGATAGGTCGACCGTCGCCGACGGCGATCTCGTCGCTGTCGTGGAAGCGTGGCCCCGGTCCGGCGACGTGATCGACGTGATCGTCCTTGAGGAACACGCCCGCAGCGAGAGTGCGACTGAACGCCTGCGGATGCAGGTCAGCGCAGAGGTGGCACAATGAGAGCCTGCAAATCGTCAGACGTACGTCTGACGCAACCCGTTACAATAGCCGACGTACTTAACACACAGCCGACCAAACCGATTCAACATCAAGCACAGAGAAGACACTCACCGCTAATCGGTAAGAGGCAGGATGCCGGGGTCGTCCCACCGACCTCGGCTGAGAAGGTGACGAACGCTCAGTTGTTCTCACCTACTGTTTCTGACCGGGATAGAATAAGCGTTGTGCCCGAACAGCGAGAGCCATCTCTGCGCAGTTCGGGCCTATTCGTGTCGCCAGAGAGCCGTTAGAAGGTCGTACTCGACGCAAATGACGAGTATCACCGTTCGCCCCGAGGGGTCGATAGACTCCACAGTAGGTCTGAGGTTGGGTCCAGATGCCGTGTCCAGCCCGCGGGCTCTCAATCGCGCTCTCTGGGAGCCCGATACGCAACTCTCGGATGCACTCTTGACAGCGCTACGCCAACTGCTCGCGGATGTGCCTCGCGACGAGTGGCGGGCGACACTGATCGAAGAGTGCGGTGTCACGGCGCTCGCTGATGAGATTCCCGGTGTTGGTGCTGAACACCACTACGCAGCACTCGCCGCCCAAGCAGCCGACTCACAGTTGCAGTGGTTCCGGCTGCTAGAAGTGTCTCGCCAGCTCGGTGGCACAACATCTATCGGGACTCATTCATCGCTTGCTGATGTACTGGAGGGGCCGATCGCGGTGCTTGAAGCCGCCGATGTCCAGCCCACGCTTGCCGTTGACGTGCGTGAGCTGTGGGAGCTCTCTCGAACCCAGCGCTCGTCGCTGATCGAGTTCCTTGTCGAACTGAGTGCTGGCCTCGACGTGATCCTGACTAACGCAACGCCGCGCGTCCAGCGTCATCTGCTGACCGAGTTCGACGACGTGCTGCCGGCCAGCGTGACTCACTCCCTGGAGTCGCGCCTATATGGGTCCGACTCCGCGTCGACCAGAACTGCCCAGCGCCGCCAGCACGTCCGGGAGTTGCTTGCCGACCGTGGCGCACGCCACGAGGACTGGAAGCGTCTCTACGCCGTTGCAGACGCTGACAGAGAGCAATTGACCTACGACGCGCTGCAGAATCACACGCTCTTGGAGTGGGCCTCTCGTGAGGCGCTGCGCGCGTGGATGAAGCGTATGGCCGACCTCGACTTGGTGAAATCTCATGGCTCTGGAGATCGGACTGTGCGGTTGCTGCCGGCTGGCTATGCACTGCTGGACGAACACCCAGACTTCTCGATTGACTCGCCGTACGTCCCGTCTGCTGGCGGTTCGGGTCGTACTGACGAGAGCCAGCAGGCAGCGGGTTCCGGCCAGCGGGCCGATTCACCCGGCGTTACTGACCCCCCAAAATCTCAGCACAGTACCGTGTACACCCCAACCGCCGAGAGAGAGGAGGGGGACCGGCCCGACGGCGAGGCCGCGACCGCCACCCGCGGCGGCTCCAACACCACTCCGACCGTCTCATTCCTTGATGGCCACATCCACGATGGGGCCGTCTCGGCGGCTGCTCCCGGTGAAATCGCGCTTTGCTCCCGCACGGTCGATTCGACCGGGGACTCTCGTGGGGTCAGCTACTCATTCCTGGAGGAACGCGATGAGATCGTTGTCGAAGTCGAAGCAGCCGGCTACCAGGTCTACACAGTGGTCCGTCTTTGTGCGGCGTTACTCTCGGAACCGGCGTTTCAGCAGGTCTTAACGCAGAATCGGCTTGCTGGCGGGCCAGACCGGTCTGGATTGGATGGACTCCCGGTGTCCGACCCGTATCTCCTCCGCGATGGGGGGTGTCTGGGCTATCTCCGGAATGAAGACGCTACCGCCGAAGGCCTCCGGTCCCGGCTTCGAGACGCTCGTGATGAGCTACTCCGGATGACGACCGACGCCCAGGGCAACGGCGACGACGACGAGAACGAGAGCCTCTCGACGGTGATGCGCAACGCCCACGGCCTGCTGGGAACCGTCTCCCGGATCTATGATATGCTCGGCATCGATATCACTCGCGTCCTCAAGGTCCCTGACTGGGCGGTTGAAGATGGCACTCGCCGAGACAATCTCGCGAAGATGATCGCAACCCAGACTGCGGTGTCCAGCCGCTACGGGCTCTATTCCGCGTACCGAGTGCTCTACGAGGACCGTGAAGAGAAACGGTCACAACTGCTCGCGACACCCGACGTCGACGCAGCGGACCCAACCGGTGACACGACCGGCAGCTGGGTGCTTGCTGGCCCAACGGTCGACTCGATGCGACCCCACCTCGAGGACCTTGACGATCATCTGGACTTGCAGGACGGCGCCGATGGGTTCTCAGCGTTCATGGTGAACCTCGATATCGTCGATGGCGACCGTCGTGATGCTGTTGCGACCGCTCTTTCTCGCCAACTGAGCCTCAAATCGTTGAAACCGACCCGAGAGACGGTTTCGATCCTCCATGCCCTGACGAGCGGAACGTTCGCTGCGGCGCGGGCTGTCTTCCACCTCGGCGGGGAGGCGGACCAGCCACGGACCCTCACGACCGACGATCTCCGGTATGCGCTGTCGGAGCTGGATGTCGACGAACTCCTGCCCGATCTCGGACCTCAGTCGGTCTCCGAGGCTGTCGCGATACTGCTGGATGTCGATGAACCCCTGGCGACGGGTGACCTTGCCGACCTTCTGGACGTCTCGACACAGACGCTTCGGAACAACGAGACGTACTTTGCCGACCTCGAGGCCGCTGGCGTCATCCAACGCGAGGATCTTGGACCGGGTCGAGCGACGGAATGGCGGATTTGCTTGCCATTCGACGGTGAGGAAGGCGATTTACGGACTGCAACCCCTACCCCTGAGGTGGACACAACGGCCTACGGGCCGGCGTTCTCCGACGAAATGGCTGTTATCGCGGAAGTTCTCTACGAATTGGGGCACCAGGAGATCGACTACGGCGGTGAACTGACGCTGGCTGTGACAGGACGCGGTGATCGGTTCGACGAGTGGCTGGACCAGCACCCCAGTTGTCGACCGGTCTTGTCGCTGGTCGCTCACCTGCAGGGGATGACGCTGGAAAAACTGACTACTGGGACCGAATCAGTGCGTTACCAATCCCCCAAATCGGTCGTGCTGGGGCTTGATCCCGATCCAACGACGACCCAGGCTTCGCTCGTCAGTTCTGCAAACTAAACGCGAATCTGACGCTCTGGATGTCCCTATTTTCACCAAAGAACTGCATATGCTTTTGATTGAGCCGTAAACTGACAGACTGTCCTTACGATGACAGTTATTCGATAGTTATATCGAGCGTCTGACTAGTGTTATCTGACGTTGTGGTGTCGACGCTAGCAGGCTGTTCTGTGATATCTCCCGACTCTATGGCTGATTGACCATTAGGTTTGGACACACCACTAATGGTGAAGCTTGGATCATTACTCGTGTCATCATCACTGTTAAGACCTGTTCCTCCTATCTCTGTGAGGAGGCTTGCATTAGCTGCCGTATCGCTCTCGAAGCGAACGTCGAACTCAGTACCATTTGTGTTTGGCACGAACGCAAACAGGTTGCTGAACCCAACTGAGCTACTCGGTGGGAGCCCTTGCTCGTCGCCGAAAACGATTGTCACGTCGTTGGCAACAAGGCTCACGTACTCGGTATCGATAGCATCGCCGTAAATGCTAGCGGCAGACGGGAACAGATTAGTTGCGCTGACATCCCCTCCGTCCGGTCCTGCGACAGAGATGGACTTGTTCGCTGTATTGATAAGCACATCAACAGCGCCACCAGTTTCATCCTCACCACTACCTCCAGTGATTGTCTCTGCGATATTCTCTTCCTCATCGCTGTTTGCATCGTCAACGAGACCCGTTGTCCCGCCACTGTCGCCGAAGACGTTCACTTCAACTGAGCGTGTTGCACTGACACTCGTGAATGCGCCTGTGCCAAAGAGTGCACCACCACTAATTGCCAATCCACCAAGTCCCGTAAGTACGTTTCTGCGATTCATAGTTCGTTAGTCAGCACGTTATGCGTGCCGTACCACTTGTAACAGGGTCCGGGGACTTACTATTGGGTTGCTTGAGCCGGGATAAAGCCGTGCTTGACGAATTAATGGGCACCCTTAACCCCGCTCAAGCACGCCAATAGTAACTGGTGGGCTAGCATTGTATCGCATAACAAATGCGAGTAACTCGACGAAATGTCCTGCTCGGACTTGGGTCGCTCAGTACGACTGTTGGTGGCGTGTTTGGCTCCGGTGCGTTCTCCTCGGTCGAGGCGACCCGGTCAGTTAATGTTCAGACCTCTGATGATTCAACAGCGCTGTTGAGTTTTGAAGCGAATAAGCTGAGTGATGCTGATGGTGGTACCCCTGAAGATAAGAACGGCATTATTGTTACGGACTCTCCAGACGGAGCAGACACGTCCGTAATCAAACTCAAACAGACCGATCTCAATGAAAAGGCGACGACCACATTCAAGAATGCACTTAAAGTCACTAATGACAGCAACAAGAATGTCGGTCTTTCAGTAGATTCCAGTAAGACCGAGTACGATGGAGACACATCGGGAAAAGACCTTGTCGGAAGTGCACTAGATATTAAAACAGGCCAAAGCGGGAGTTCAATCGTCGGTAGCGAAGGCAACAACGCTGTTAACTTAGCCGATGGTGCTTCTGTTACGCTTACAATTGTCGTCGATCTCCAGAACCACACTGGCGCAGAAATCGGTGATATAGACTCAATCGTTTTCGCAGCACGCCAAGAGGACTACAATAGTTCATAGTCGGCAGTCCACCTGATGAGTAGCAGGTGGAGACCGGCATTGGCATTGTCTGCGTAAGTCGTCTCTCTCAGCTATAATATGAAATGGTACGTTGCTCTTGGGTTCGCGCTCATCGTCTGCGGAACAGTCATTTCTACGGCCGCAGTCCCACTTTCAGGACCAGTTGATGATCTCGCTCCAGCGGAAGACACTGGGGTTGCACTGGCTCCGGCTGACACGCCCAATGGTGATCGCTATGCATCCTTCGACAGCAACGGCGAGCTTCGTCTCTCTGTTGATGTCATTTCCGGTACAAAGGCCGTATTCGACAATGTGTTTGTCGTCGGTTTTGGGGGCGTTACCGGTAGTGACGAACCAGCGACGATACGGATTGAACACGATAGTGTGTGGCTGGATATCTACAGAAGCACAGACACAGGCGCACGCGAGTCGGTTGATGAAGCGAATAATACACTTACCCTCGATCCAGACGAACAAGCAACGCTCGGGTTTGCTGTGACAACAACGGCTGACAGCCCGGCGTCTCTTTCGGAGACAGTGACTTACACAATGGAAATTCCAGATGCCGAGCCAAGTACTGGCGGAGGCGGCGGTGGTGGAGGCGGTGGCGGCAGTGTGGGCGGCGGGGGCGGTGTCAGCCCCGGGACTGTGACGCCGGCGGATGACCCGACTGAAACGCCTGCCAGCGGGGGCGGTGGCGGTGGTACTGAGGTCGATATATCGACCGATGAACCGGCCGTAACGCCTGTTGACACCCAGGACGAGGCGGAAGCCGTGGCTGGCGGTGGGGCCGAACCTGTGTCGCCGTCACCCGGAGACCAGCAGTCGGCAGAACCGAGCGGATTTTCGCTCAAGTTTGATCCGATATTTGGTATTGGCTGGGGACTATGGACGACCGTCGCTGGCTTGCTCGCTGTAGTGACGAACTACCTTGTGCAAACGCGATATCATAGTGTCCTCCCGGTGCTCCAGACGCACCCAAGCGACCGCCGTCGCCGATTCCGCCGTGTCGCCGTCCGGGAAGCGATAATCGGCCTTACCGCGCTCGTGTTCACAGTGCTTGCCGTATCAGCGGCTTCAAGCGCTGGTCTCGGCCCGGTTTCGCAGTTAGTCACGGCGCTCACGGTTTCTACCGCCGTCGGTACAGTGACTGGGTATCGACTGGTCCCGGATCTCGATGTACCAACCATTAGATAGCACTGCTACGTTACTGCAGCAGAGCATTGCTCGACCTGAACTACTCAACCAGTATTCTCTTGAATACTGTTTATGTCAGAAAACTATTATACACCTTCCAGAAGACAAGAGATGTTATATTCCTCCGGATTGAAATTATTGCTGTACCGGACACTAGCGCACTTCCATGTCTAAACACCGAAACCGGAGTCGAGGCGAGTCAAGTAGCCTCCTGAGTCGACGAAGATTACTCCTGTCGCTTGTGGGCGGTGGCCTCAGCGGAGCGAGTATCCATGTTACGGGGGCCTTCTCGAATGTGGCTGCTAAACGAGAGACCAATATCGACACCGCTGATGATACGTCTGCGCTCGTTGGAGTTGATGTCGAGAAGCCGGTTGAGGCAACTATTGGGAGCCCACTCGTCACAGTAACGAACAACACAACAGAGCGGTTGCGTGTTGATATTAGTCTTACCGAAGATATCGACGGCGTTACGATTCCTACCGACACCCAACAGCAGCCGATTCCCTCCGAAAGAGAAGCCAAGTTCACTGTCGATGTGAACCCAGCAAAACAACCCGACCAGATTGAGTTCACTTTAGAGGCCGTTGACACAGCGACCGGAGACTTTAGCGTATCGCTGTCACGGTCGACACCAGTTGAGGTAACTAATCCTTGTGCCGGCCCACGTCTGGTAATTCAAGAAGATACTGAAGAGACCATTGACGAAGGCAAGACTGTGGAGCTGTTGTCAAACGTAATAGTTCACAACCATATTAATGCCGTCGGCTGCGTGGTTCTTAATTCAAAAGCGAAAGTCAAGCAGTCTGTGGAGGCTGGTGGAAACGTTTCACTCGGTAAGAAGGCACAAATAAAAGGGTCTGTCAACGCCGATGGAAACGTTTCACTCGGTAAGAAGGCACAAATAAAAGGGTCTGTCAACGCCGATGGAAACGTTTCACTCGGTAAGAAGGCACAAATAAAAGGGTCTGTCAACGCCGATGGAAACGTTTCACTCGGTAAGAAGGCACAAATAAAAGGGTCTGTCAACGCCGATGGAGACGTTTCTCTCGGTAAGAAGGAACAGATAAAAGGGTCTGTCGACGCCGGTGGAACTGTCTCTCAGGCGTAGGATGGAGTACGTAGCTCTGGAGAGACTGTCATACAATAGTTCTCAACAAATATAATTCACACCTTCTATGTTGAATAGAACTAGTGAATGGCGAAACCACGGAGTTAAGCGCGAGGTCAGGGCTGTCTAAACGACAGTTAGAGAGCGTGAGACGTATTATATGACACGCTGCAGAAGGCTACCGATGATATCAGAGAGTATCTTGAAGAGGATACTTCTTGCAAGTATCTACGCGACGTCGACCAACGATACTTAGTCGGTATCGGGACCGACGGTTTGCGATGGACGCTTTGGATGAAAGATTTAGAAACAGGAGAGACGAGAGAGGCAACTCCGAAAGTGGATATTTCTCCCGTCATAGAGAAAGAAGCCATCCGTCTCAACACGATTGAAGGGGATGTCTCTGAGGGTAGAAACGTGGAGCGGGATACACTACTACAGGACTTCATTCCCACATTTGCAGCGGATAATCTGCTCCACTATGTGAAAAGGGAATTCAATGACTAGTATGCTGCTGGAAGCACTTTTTGTCAGTCAGTCACATCAACTGATAATTGGGAATGAATCGGTTTCGGCAGCAGAAGGGTAGTGGTTTAGACGGTTCAACGAGAAGGTGGGTAGTTTATACGTTCAGTCGCCGCCACAAAAAGTATGCTTCTAAGCGGACTGTGCAGTGATGTGAACCGATTTCTGAGCTACTTCGAGAAGAGCACATAGCCACTCCAAGAATGACCAACAACCCGTTTCATGACTCGATGGACAGGGCCTTACAGGGCAAGTACGCCCGTGTCGTCACAGAGGGGCGAACATACGAGGGATGGGTCGAACGTGTTCACCACAGCCGAGGCAGTGTCGTAATGCACACTGTGACCGTCGACAACACAGAGGAACTCGGCAGCGTCTTCATTCGCACGCCAGATATCGTTGAGGTCATCAAACCACAGAAACGGGTCGAATGGTGGGATGTCAACGAACTCCAGCCATTCCCCGACCACGATCTCGATTTCGAACCGAAGGATAGCATAATCCGGTCTTGCTACCGCAACCAGTACGCCAAGAGCTTCCCCGTCGTGCGAGAGGATGGGACGATCATCAACGGCCACAAACGCATCAAGGCCGCTCGTGTCGCTGGTCTCGACCACCATCCCGTCGAAGTCATCGATGTGACCGACGACCAAGCCGCCGAGTTGTTCGCCGTCGCCCACCGGAGTCAACTCAACAACACTTCCGATGACGCGAACGATTCCGAAGATGGCCCAGAAGCCGAGGCGCAAGACAGTTCTGACGATGCCAACAGTGAAAGTGACTGAACTGCAGCAGGTGTAGCTGAGAAGGCACAGGACCCATTCGATATCGACCCCACAGCTGACATCAGTAGGATCAAGCGATAGATGGATCTATCAACATTGATTGCCCTCGTCATCGCCAGCTTGAGTGCTGACGGCGGACTCTGGAGTTGACGCGCAAGAAGCCCCAACCGACATCACCCTGTTCCACTGCGTGTCAGCACTCTCTCAATCCACTTTGTCACGGTCTACCTGATACCGACACAGAGCGTATTATATACCAATCAGTGGGCCCGTGTCATCCATCAGCATTAGTACAGCCTACTGCCGTGGTATACGCATAATCCAGTGTAATATGCAGACAGTAGTATCACGAATCAAGACTCCGGTAGCTCAGTCAGACATCGGGACCTTCCCAGCGTCCAAGCGTTGCGGAACTATCACTACTGGTATCAATGTAAACGACCCTGACAGTCGCGGCAGAGAGATTGAGCCGTGAGTCTGGTCCACCAGCGCTGCTAAGGACCTTGTTGTCAGAGTCTCTTTTGAAGGTCGTATTGTTGATAGTCGCTGTTGTTCCTGCGTCTATTGTGCCAGTGAACACATCGGTACCAATACTTGCGCTGTCATCATCTTCAGTTGCAGCACCGGTAGAGGTGACATTGAGATTCTCGCCCGCAATGGCGTCCCCCGCATTGTGGGTGATTGCAAGCTCATCTGAGCCCCCGCCATTCTGCTCATAATTGAAATTGAAGCTTGCCTGTGGCGCAGTGTCATTGACGCTATCGCCTACTCCTAATACAAACGTTGCAATGACAGCCGCGAGGATCACGGTAACTGCGACCATGAGCACAACCCCGATGACTGGCGAAACTGCGTCGTCATCAGTGCACAACAACTGTTTCAGGTGCATTACAATATACAACCCCTCGTTTAGTAAAAATACTTCACACTCAGGGACGGTGCGTGCGTCGGCTTTCTGGAACCCAGACGTCGAAGCTCGTGATTCCATGGTCCCTGTCCTATGTCTGACGTAGTTATTTGAACTCACAGACTTCACAGAACGATAGGAACGACATGACGAAACGAATCGGAATCACGAACCAGAAAGGGGGCGTGTCGAAAACGACGAACACGATCAACGTTGCCGGCGGGCTCGCCGATCGCGGCCTGGATGTCCTGGCCATCGACATGGACCCACAGGGGTATCTCACCCACCGTCTCGGTTTCAAAGAGGCGTACAAGGCTGACTCACCGAACTTCGCAGACGCTTTGAACTCGCCGTCTGACTACGATATCCGGAACCTCGTCGTCACACACGACGAATACGACTTGCTCCCCGCAAACATCGATATGTTCCACTTGGAGCAGGAACTCATCGGCTCCGGAATGCGCCCCAGGCTCCGACTCAGCGACGTTCTCGAGAGTGTCGATGATTGGGACGTCATGGTCATCGACTCCCCACCAAGTCTCGGACCGCTGAACGACAACGTTGTCCTCGCTGCGGAGAATCTTCTCGTCCCGGTCGAAGCCGACGAATCCAGTCAGCTGGCGCTGACGCACTTGCTCCGCCAACTCGATACTCTCGAAGACAACTATGGAGCCGCAATCGACATCCTCGGAGTCATCGTTTCGAACGTCAGCTACCCACTAGATAACGAGCAGCAATCCAGCATTGACTGGTACGAGGACCGGTTCGAAGGTCGTGTACCGGTATGGATCATCCGTTCCCGAGCAGCCCTGAAGCGTGCGGTAAAGAGCGGTGGGTCAGTGTTCGCTGACGACGCCGAAGATGTCGATATGGCGGCTGTGTATGCCGAGATTGGTGAAGAGGTGGCGCCATGAGCGGCGACGATCTCGACGATCGTCTGTCGAGGCGCTTCGATGCTGACGGTGACGGAGACGACAATGAGTCACTGAACGATACGAAATCACAGACCGACATGAGTTCAAGTACTTCACAGAACGCACAGAAGAACAAGAAAGCACAGAACATCAAGAAAGAATGGAACGTGAGGAGCTTCTACTTAGATGATGACCTCGACGATGAGGTCACGGCCGCGTTCAAGCGCCTTGATCTTGCACTCTCGGAAAGCAACTCTGATGTGGATCTAAAGAAGACTCGGCACTTCTACCCGCTCCTCGTCGAGCTCGGGTTGGAGCAGGTGGACGAAATGGACGTTGAGGACATCGCGCAGCGATTGGAAGGCCACAATACTGATGGAACCGAGTGAACGCGATTCTGCAACCGGCATCTCCCTATCCCAACCCCAGGGTAGCACATAGAAAGTCACCCTTCTAACTCGGCTTTGCACGTTATCGCCTTGGGATCACGATATCGAAGGGGCGCAAGAAGTGTTCTACAGGCGGAACAGGCCGAGTGTCTTGGGCCTTGTCCCCGAGGTACTTCACGCGAGATTCACGAAATAACTCATCAGGAGCGAGAAGCCATTGGGGTGGTGGACCGGACCCCAACGGTGTTTGATCCCTGCACCACATATAACATTTTTGATAATTCAGGCTGTGTCGGTCAGTATAGCGTGCCTACTGCTTGACCAACTCACCGTTCTTATGATTCCAGAGTCCCCAGAGGAGAAACGCATATATTTGATTTTTCGAAAAGATATATTGCGCTTCGTATCCTATCAATACTAATGACGGAGTTTGATCCGGCACCGGAGTCAACAGCCACCGAACCACGGTGGCAGCAGGGGGAGGATACGTTCAGTCGTGTCTACGATGTCGCTATGGGGATTACTTCACCCACCCCCGCTGCCGAGATTGCAGACGTTGCAGATTGTTCTCCGAACGCTGCGAAAAAGCATCTTGATCGACTGGCCAAAATGGGCATTATCAGCGTGAACCATGACGGCCGACCCGTGCAGTACGAACGCAACGAGGGGTATCTAGAATGGCAAGATGCCAGCCGGATTGCCGACGAACTGACTGTCAAAGAGATCATCAACCGAGTCAGTGAACTTGAAGAAGATCGGGCCGACTATGAAGATAAATTTGGCGCTACCGATCCAACTGCTGTGAACGTCTACGACCACGGCAGCCACGAGGCTATTCATGACCGGATGACTGCAGTCAGTGAGTGGCGCAGTGTCATTCGGGATATTCGACTGTACGAACTCGCCCGTCAGCTCGCAGAGAACGATGGGCACCTAATTTCGGCATAGATGGGGCCAGACCCAACTACTCTGAATTCAGGATCGCCTGGTCCACCCGACCGACAGACGCTACAACTCCTGGCCCGGCATCTTCGAACTGAGACACTCATTTTCGAGACGAAATTCGACCCCGACAGCTACGAACCTCGCCTGCTTCACGCCTTAGTCGACGTGGGACAGTATCCTGAGACCGTTGTAGCGGCTCGGCTCGATATTCGCTGGTTCACGACCGGAGATTTCTCGTTCCACTACGTTGAAACATACGAGGATGATAGCCGATGGGAGTGTCGCTGGGATTGTCATCCCAATCCACACAACGCACGGCTGCACTTCCATGAACCACCAACCGCAGTGGAAGCCACCGACTTGTCACTGTCATCACGCCACCCACTAGATGTCTACTCTACGGTTCTTGATGCTATTGAGGGACGTATCCAAACGCTCTGGGAGAATTGAGCAGCTTGCACATCTACTGAGCAGTTGTTTCATCTCTCTATGAGTAACAAACCGCTTTCGCAACGATCGCTACCGGTACATCTAATCAGAGGTGACTGCTACTATCTCCGAAGTCAATGCATAGGTAGCCGGCGAGTGAAATTGTATTAATCACATATGAGGCGTAATCGCCCACCTGGATCGTTAGGAGCTGTCTATGATATGCTCTACGAGGAAATTGAGCCCGGAGACAGCATCGGGGTTGATGCCGCCGTGACCAAAGTGCGTGAGACAGAGCGCTCAGTCGGTACCGCTGAGCACGTAGTTGAACGACTGGTCGACCGTGGCTACCTGTACAAGGTTGACGGACAGCTGTATATTACCGAACACCGGGATGGCTCTGAAGACTCGAAAAGCGAGCAGTAACCCTACGAATCGAGGTCGGTAGTATCGAAGTCGCCGATGTCGTCACCCGACTGTGACGTACTGTCTTCGTCTGTTGAGACCTCTGTGGCACTACCGGATGCGTCCTCTGCTGTTGATGGTGTCACGCCACCGGCTTGATCCTGCGAAGTCGGGACAGTTTCGGCGTCGTCGGTGAGTTCTTCGAGCGCTTGGATCACGGTTTGTCGGTACTGGTCAGGATCGGTGTCATACTCTTCGCGAGCCATGGCAGCGTACTCGTTGGTATCGTCGTCAAAGCGTTGGATTCGCTCAAGAGTTCGCTTCGCTGTTTCTGTCACCCAGCGATTGCGGGTGTCTGCATCAACAACGGTCAGGTGCTCTGGTCGCAGCGAGACGTTGGTGTCGCCGTCGTCGGTTTCATAGGTTCGGGGCTTGCCAACGAGCGCGACGAAGACGGGCGGGTCAACCTCTCGTAGCATTGCGGCTGCTTCGGGCTGGTACTGCCCAGCATAGGTAAAGAACGTCCCTGTGGGCCCGACAATTCGGCCTTGCCAGTACTCATCATCGCTGCCGACATCATCGGTTTCGGTCAGGGTGCCGACGACGAACACGCGGTTTGCTTTCGCGCCTGTCGGGAGCAGGGCATAGACGGGTGCGCGGTCATCATCTGACTCCCGAAAGGTGTAGCCTGCATCGTTGAATTCCCCAGCGAAGGCCCGCTGTGCGAGTTCACGCATCGGGGCTTGTCCTTGGCTCATTTAGATCGACCTCGCAGTGATGAGGAGTTGCTCTGGATCATGCATCTCGGCGAGTTGCTCGAACTCGTTGACGAGCAAATACCGGCCCAGTTCAGGGCCTTGAACGCGATAGTACCGCCCAAGCGTCACCTCACGTATCTCGTCGGCGACGACGCTTGTATCTAAAGCGTCCATGGCCATCTCTTGGGCTTGGGCCAGCGTAATATCGGCGACCTGCTCAGTCGCCTCTTTGTCGAAAATGACCTCCTGGACTGTATCGCCGTTGTCAATCACGCCTTTGATGCGGAGGTCGAACTCGCCTTCACCCTCGCCGTGTTCACTGCATCGCCCGTTTTGAAGGACACGTGTGCAGTCGTCTTCGGGGCAGCGTTTGATCAGCCCGCTACCTGACTGGATATCAACGAGTGCCCCTTCAGCGTCGGTGGTGTCGTCGCCGACTTCGATATCTTGGTCGAGTGCTTCGATGGTGGTGGTCCGATTGAGTTTGACCGAATACTGGCCCTGGTACTCATCAGTGACGACATTTCCAAGGCGGTAGACCTGGCCTTCAGTGAGTGCTTCGAGGTCGGACTTGGCCCACTTGGTGAACTTGATGGTTCCAGTTTCGTCACCGAGAAGGCCGACTTGTGCTATCGAGTCGCTACGGGGCTCCCAGAGGTCGGCGACTTTCGCGGTGATATCGACCCACTGTTCGGCTTCGGTAATTTCCTCGAGATCGACCTGTTGATTCTCGTTCTCGCTGCTGACATCGTCACGGTCGACATCGCTGTCGGAAAGATAGGTACTTACGACACTGCGTTGAGCTTCGTCGAGCGGGACTCTGTAGTCGTCGACAAGTGTGGTGAGCCGTTCCTCAATGTCCTCGGGGGAGGCATCAACTGATTCTGGTAACTGGTCGTGGATGTCTTGGGCTTCCTGCTGTATATTAGAGTTGCTCATAGTGTTCTCCGTCTCGTTTGCGATGGGAGACGGCTGGCGGTACGCTTGGCGTGGTCTAAAACCCATGCAAATCGTGGTGAAAGTGAAGCTGCGCCACTCCGACTGTCCCGTGTCAATCACTGGACAGTGGCTGACTGGTTTCGGATGTAAGCCGTCTGGTTTCCGCGTATGTACACACATTCTTCTCTGCCGGGGGTGGACCTTGTGCTCTCTCTGATGAGCGTAGTACAGTAGGTTCACTGGGATTAACGATACCAGGCTGGTAGTTAGCGGTGAAATGCACGATCTAACCGGTTTCCAACGTGACCTGCTCCATATAGTACATGGGCTATCCGAGCCTCATGGCCTGGCGATCAAAGAAGAGATAGATGAGTACTATCAGCAAGATATCTATCACGGGAGGCTATACCCAAATCTGGACACGCTTGTTGAGAAAGGACTCGTCGAAAAAGGAGAGAAAGACGGGCGGACCAATGTCTATGCAACCACACAGCGTGGTGAACGGGAGCTTACTGCTCGGAGTGAGTGGGAGAGGCAGCACATAACCACTCACCCTTCCTGACAGCTTGTATCAGGGGCAGCATCGTAGTTCACGCAGTAGCTATTTTTCAGCCCTGAGTGGTTGAATACGCTGTTCGATAAGTGTGCGGATTGACCGCACCAAACCGTTTATTACAGTCTATAACATATTACTACACATGCCAATCAACATTGACCGGTTCGAAGATGAGTCCGAAGATACCCTCGACATTACGGAGGGGACACAGCCCCACAGGATTCTCACTTTTTTAGCAGCCAATGACGATCAGGCGTTCACACAGACTGAAATCTACGAGGCGACCGACATTCCTCGCGGGAGCGTCGGTGTCGTGCTGTCACGGTTGGAAGATCGAGGACTTGTCCGCCATCGTGGCCGCTACTGGGCTATTGCAGACGACGACCGACTCGCCTCGTTCGCAGCACAGCAGGCTGCAAGCTCGGCATCAACAACCGACGACTACTACGCAGACACAGATACATGACCGAGCAATATGCCCGGGGTACCGTCGTGAAAGGACCGGACCTTTTGGGACCCCACGAATATCGCCCATACGTCTGTCTGAGCACAGAAGATCCACCATTTCGTGATGAAGAAGCTGTCTATGCGGTTGTCACAACGACACGTCGTTCCGCTGCAATCCCGCTTGCGAAAAAAGACTTCACAAGTGGCGGACTCCCTCGTGAAAGTTACGTCAATCCGTGGGTTCTGGTCACGATTAAACACGCCGATGTTGCTGAAATTGAAGGGCAACTGAGAGTAGACACCGTCGATACTATCGCCCGAGAGGCAGCAACGCTCATCGGAGGACTAGATTGAGACTCGCCCGGTCAGTTTATTTCCTGTACTGACCACTGCATAGTACCGCTTGCAGCAGGGTTCTCATCGACCAATCAGAATTGCGCGCTTGAATTCGCCATTGCCCTCAGTCAAAGCTTGATCTCAGCAAAAGCTTGGTCGATAATCTCCTCACTCGGTGCGTTCAGATATGGCTCGATGGCGGCGAAACTGTCCCAACCACCGACAGCCATCACCACGCGAGGATTCATTTGCTCGTCGACGAGGAGTCGCTGGGCATACCGGCGCCGGAGGTCATGTGTACTCACTTTCTCGAAATCGTCCTCGCCGGTCGTTTGTGCTGCACGGTTGGCGGTACGCCTGACAACCGCGCGAACGCCGGGTTGAGTCAGATCGATGAATGGGTCGTTGGGAGCGATGTTGTGTTCGTTCTGATACCGTTTGAGATCGCGCTCAACGCGGTCGGGGAGGTAGGCATCGCGAGGCTTTCCACCGTTACCGCTGGTGTCTTTCCCAGCTGTGACTCTGAGTCGGTACTGGCCGCTCTCAGCTTCTTTTACGTCGGCAGGACACACCTGTGGAATCTCGAATGCCCGAAGGCCGACAAATGCCCCGAGTTGAATGATTATGTCGTCGCGTTGGCTGTTGGTAGCTCGGCGCAGTTCTTCGATTTCACTGTCGGTGAGCCACACCTTATGCTCGTTTCCAGCAGTCGATTCGATACGCATTACGATTACTTTTATTTCCGTTAGTAAAGTATCTAGTGGTTGGTAGGAATAGGGGTATACACACCGGATTTCCGCTGTCAAACACCGAATCTGTTACGACTTGTTATACAAGTCGTTACTGCTACCGCCGGGGCTTAGCAAACTACGAGCCTTGCCGGAGGTCGTGGCACATCTGAAGGAATCCATTGGATTATCCGTTCGATGAGAGCCGCGTAACCACATCTGCAAAGGCGACGTTCTTGCCCACATCAGTGATTTCGACAGTAACACGCTCTCCGATGTCAGTATCTGGAACAATCACAACAAATCCGCGCTCGACACGGGTAATCCCGTCACCTTTGTCACCGATATCTTCGATGTCGACAGTGCGCTGCTCACCTTCTTCGACTGGCGGTTCTGGTGGCTCACGTTCACGCTGTGGTTCTGAACTGGGCGGCTCCTCGGTTTCAGTATCCGTCGGCAGCGACAAAACCGCGACACGGTATGTCTCGCCTTGCTGTAGATCACCGAGCTCCAGTTCTTGCTCTGGGATCTCGACCACGTAGGAGTTTTTGCGCTCTTCGATAGACGCAGAAAACAGACACCGAAGTTGGGAAGGAATATCCATCACTAGTCTCCTATGCGAGATACTTACAGAGACGCACTTGAGTCTGCTGTCTGCGCCTACTCCGGCGCAACGACGTCTTCACACGTCGGACACTCGGCCCAGATACCCTCTGTACCATCGTCTTTCTCGTATTCAACCAGCAGCCACGGAGTTGTGATACGCTCGCTACAGTCTGGGCACCGGCCGAGACGCTGCGTGTCATCAGACATGGAAAGGGGAATGGAAGGAGCGTGTGACAGTGTTCCTTCTACGCAAAAATTGCCTATCCTCGGATATAAGCGTTTAGCCACGGTCTCAGGCCACTCAACAGAAACGTTTGCTCCGCCGTCACGGGCACACCTACTACTACCGCCACTCCAGTTCAGGCAAGCAGTCGGTCGTCGCGAACGGTCGGCGACGTGAGCTCGTAGTGGATCTCACCGTCGCCGTGGTACTCGGCACTGTATGTGAACTCCTCGGAGATACCGAACTCGTGGCGCATATCGGCGGGCAGACACCACTGAAGATCGGTCTGGATGTCCACTGGCTCGATATCGAACTGCCCTGGTGGGTCTGCCACTGTCCCGTAGTCTTTATCGATGAACAGCGCCACCGTCAGCGACGCGTCACCAACTTCCTCGATCTCCAGTCGGCACGTATCGTCGACGTCCAAGCCGGCGGCCTCCTGCCAACCATGGTCGATACTCAGATACAGACTGACGCCCCCTCGCTGGACTACACTTCGCCCCAGCATGACTGAATTGGCCATGCCCACGGATTAGCAGTATTTGAGAAAAGGGCATCGGCGCTGTCCACTCCATTCCAGTGTCTCCCTCTTACAATCTCTTACCAGACTGTTTCAGGACCATACAGAGAGTGACAGAATACTGTACTAATCCAGCCATATTTGTCCGTAGTCTGCCACCGGTTTCGTGTTCGTAGGATGACCGCAGTCTGACTGTGGCGCCCTACTCACACGAGAGCATCCATTCCAATTAACAGGAGCAACTGACCGGAGGCGGTGGCCGAGACTGGCATTGACCTGTGTGAGGGCGGCGATAGGTGTAGACTCAGTGCATCCGACGAGCGCAGTGGTGTTCTTTCTGCAGCTACAGGCAGCCAGACTG
>NC_006389.1 GCF_000011085.1 Haloarcula marismortui ATCC 43049 | reverse complement strand
TCGCGTCGCAAAGCGGTCTAGAGTTTGCCTCTGGTGCTCTCAATTGAGAGGTCACAGCTCATTGCTGTTTTGGTCGATCGCTGGAGCAGTTCGTCGAGGAACGATTGGTAGTGCTCTGGATCAGCGTACTTCACCAGCCGAAGCTGGAGTATCGCCTCTAATCCTTCCTTTGTCCAGCGCATCCACTGGTGCTTGCACCGCTTGCTGACTTCGCCCAGAATTTTCTGAGCAGTGAGCGCATTTACTGACCGTCGTATTTGAGTCTCCAAAGCCGACCCCCAATCGATATCTGTACTAACGACTTCTCAGACAAGTCGTTGTCCAGTCAGTACAGGTCAAGGCAGTATCACACCAAGGAGAGACCTCCCCAAATCTTCGCTTGCCAGATACTGAGCACAAATTAGTCAAGGACTGGCCAGTGGGTTGGGCAGACAGAGGAACAACGATACACTACGGCCCCAGACAATACGCCAACCATTACGAGGCCGGGAAGTGCCTATTCAAAGAGATCATAGCCACACTGATGAGAGGAGTTCGACAAGTTCTGTTAGCCACAGTGCACGATGTTTCTATGATTCTACCTAGTTCCAGTTGATATATGCTTTATTGGGCTACTTTCACTCCAGATCTATGAGTGCCCTAATTTCCTGTCCGTCAAGTATTCTCCCGTCGCTCTCCAGAAGTTTCTGGATCCTTCTTGCGCATAACGGAACCTGATTTCGGTCGATTTGGTTTTGCTCTACCGTGGCGAGTATTGCACACTGTTCTGCCATCATGTCAGCAAACGCGACAGATGCGTCACCGTTGAGACAGTGGACACCGTATGTTTCTGCTGATCCTGGAACGTCACGAGTACGACCTGAGCGTGATGACGCTAACAAGGCCGCATCAGCATCGATTTTGCGGGCATTCGTGCGTGCCTGTCTGATGTTATCTGACTTCAGATCCGGTTCACTGTCGACCGTGTCCGGGTTCCAGCCTTTGATTTCGACCGCCAAAATAAACTCTTCCCCATTTTCTGTCTCCCATCGAATTCGAAGATCGTTATCTTGCTTCTCTCGTTGTGGGGTATCTGTTCCGAGTAACTCAAACGCTTCCGAATATGCCGAGGTCAATTCTGAGTGCTCTGCTTTCGCAAATCTACTGCGCCAGTACTCTTTCCATGGGTCTACACTGGTATAATGATCTCTATCGGGAACATTCCCATCCGCCTCGTCGTACCATCGTGTGAAACAGTAGAAGGCTTGCCGCTTCTGCTGTTTTACCCGCATCTCAATACGGGCTTGTTGTGTATCAGTCTCTTCACTGGATTGTATTTGTCGGAGGGCAGCAACTAAAGCCCCACTTTGGGGGTTACGATCAAGAGCTGCATCAACAATCGCGTCTGTACTACGGTTGAGTGTGCCGCTAGTTGATCCAGTATCTGCGGAACCATATACGATAGACTGGAAATCATAAAATGATGAATGATCTGGGTACCCCTGTTCCTCCGCATTCTGAGAGAACCTTTCAAATTGCTTGGCAGCCCTAGTAAAGTTCCCACGTGCAGCGAATAGATTAGCTTCAACCTGCTGAATGGTTCCTGGAGAGAATCCCTCCACATCACTACCAAGAAACAACTTTCGAAGCTGTTCAGGATCCGTTATATAACTACTTCGGAGAGAATCATCTCCATTGAGAAACGCCTCTGCGTCGTCAAGTAGTCCTGTTTCAGTCGGCAGTTCGTACTCCTGTGCAATACCCCGACGGCCGATCAGAAGGTCAGTTAAGACAGCAGGATCTAAAGATTTAACAAAAGCAGTACCTCGTCTCAGTGGGAGGCCATCGGCGAGGAGGAGGTGTATACTCCGATCTTCATCAGATCTATTTAATCGTCCTAAAAGTTGGGACAGGCGCACGGCCAAGCTTGCTTCAGCCACGGCCCCCGACTCCTCAATATCCCCGGCCACAACTTCGTGACCAGATGTTGAATGAGGCAGGTCCAGATGGATAGCAACAGGACAGATTGAAGAGGAAATATCAATCCCAGAAGGTTTGTTAACTAGTACAAGTGCCCGAGGTTCCTCTTGTTCCTGAAGCTCCTGTACACTAATTTCGGATTCGTATTCTATAGGATTTATGTCTTTTTTGTGGAGGCGCTTCATTACCTCTTGAGCTGAATTGTGGGACGCAACAGAGACGAGGACCGAACCGAATCGGTCTGCCCACCGGTTGATGGTGTTAATTTGGCCCTCCGACGGAGGATTGCGATCATACTGATCTCTATACGGAACAACAACCCTAGAGCCCATCTCATCGACTGGTTCGGGGGGTTCGATTTTAGTAACTAATTCGGGAGTTCCAAGTCTTGTCTGTAGAAACTCTTCCGGGTCTCTGATAGAGGTCATTGCAACAAGTTCGGATTCTTCAATATCTCTGTTGGGGCTACGACCGAACGATTGGAAGGGCAGGATGAAAGGTCTCCAAGAGATTGTATTGGCAGTGATGACACAAGGCCAATTCACAAAGTCTGGAGAGGCGTTGAGTCGTTTTTGGAGAAGATACGGCTCCCACCCGTCCGCTTCCGACATTGATTCTACGCTCGACGTAATTGCTTGCTCAACTTCGGTAGTGTCGGGTGGTGGCACTAAAACAGTACCACCTCCTCGATGGATCGGTTGTTGAAGAGATTCAATTTCAGACTCCAGAATCGGATTTTCATCTTTTATTAAATCAATCAGTCGGTCATACTGCCTCCCCCAGTCGTCACGGTGGAGGATGACAGCAGAATGCGTGACATGTTCGCTTGTAAAGGCATGTGCGTCGTCAATAATAAGAGTGTCAGCAGTTGGAACTTCACTACCTAAGAAATATCCCGCGTAAGAAAACACTCCAACCTTGAACCCAATATTATAATCTTGGATGTCGATTTCGCGATCCCCGCTCCCTCCATCACCCTGAGATTCGGCTGATCTACCGGGGATGTGAACAGCATCAACACCGATTGCATCAGACTCCGAGAGTACCTGTCCGACGTGAGCATTGGTCTGGGTAATGTACGCAACAGAGTCCTTTTTATCCAGAATATTAGAAGCATACGCAAGTCCAACTCTCGTTTTTCCTGCCCCTGTTGGGAGAATAAGCGACTTGTAGTCTTCATCAGCTTCCGCAATAGCTCTGACTGCTTGCTGTTGATAAGTCCGAAGATCGTCGTCGCTGAATGCCATGTCAATTAATTCTAAACGAAATTGATAAAGCTTGTACTGCAGTTATCAAGTTCATTTCTTACATTTTCGGATGCAGGGATAGCTACTAACCGATACCAACAGAAGCGTTTAATCAAAACCCATACTCTGCATCTTACAGTGCTATTAGACCCATGTAGACTGATAGAACATTCCATTGTCAATAGGCAAGCCTACTGACCAGCCAATTCGCCATCAATAGTTCTGCAATCAGCACCCTGTTGAACTGTCCTACACCACCCCTCTGACTAACCAACACTGGACCGCCATCACCACCAAGTGTTGGTTAGCGAGCTACCACCCCCGGAAGTACAAGCCACCTTTATTACCCCCTATCACTCGCCGCCAGAGTATCGCCCTGACAGCCACTCAAGCGCCCGAACGACATAGCGGACCCATCTCGATCTTCAAGGGCAAGACCAGTCAAAGACGCTTATTCTCGTACTACTCGCCACCTCCCGGAAGTACAAGGGGGGTTTACATACCAGTCACCCATCAGCCACAGATACATACTCGCGCCGTCGTGGGACCTGCCTCACCAGGCCCCGGCGCGGGGTCGCGAGCTGTCAGGAGTCGTCTCGGAAACCATCGCAACCCATGTCAAATAGCTACGCAAGTCGTCAAAAAGATAGAGGTATCGCTGTCTCGCTCAGGCCGTCGCCACGACGTGTTGATGCTCAGCCTGCGTGGGCGTCGGCTGGAGCGTCAGCCCGGCCAGCGCGAGCTCTCGGAGCACTTCCGGCGGAACGCCCTCGGTCTCTCGCAACACGGCATCAAGCGTCCAAGCGTCGTGTTCCGAGCGGACCGGCGGCGTCGTCTCGACTACGGCGGTCGGCGCGGTCTCCCGCAGCGCTCGGGCGGCACGCCGAACGCGCTGACGGTTCTCGACCGTACAGCGCACGGTCTTACTCATGCATTCCGCCTCCGAGCAAGATCGTCGACGATGGTGCCGCCGACGTGCGGGCCGACGGCCCAGCCGCGTTCGTCCTGCGTGTACTCGCACCACCCTACGAGTGTTTCATATGGCGTGTCGGCGAGTTTGACCTTCTCGGTGCGGGTGTCGCGAGCGACGACGGCCACAGCGAATTCATACGAGTCCCAGTAGTGGGCCGCGCCTTCGCCGTCGACGCCCAAGAACAGCGGGCGGCCTTGCGTGAGCAGTTCGCGGGCGGTACGTTCCTGTGGATTCGGTTCGGTCGTGCCGACAGATTTACTAGTCGGCGAAGCAGACTTACTCATGGTTCTCGACGGAACCGACGCGCCTGCCGTGTTGTGACCACGGTAGGCAACTCGTGTTCTCGAAGACACGAAATCGCCCAGCGGCGCGTCTGTTCCTGTCCAAACGGTTGCGTCTCCGCAACAATAAAACTATTGTCTAGGCGCAATGATTGGGTAACAGAAGATGAGTACCAAAGGCCCCGACCCCAAGGTCACCGACTCCGAGTTGCTTCAGGCCGTAATGAGTACCAACGAACCGTTTGCCACTGCCAAGCAGGTTGCAGAACAAGTTGGACTCTCGTCTTGGAGGGTCCGGCAGCGGATGAGTCAGTTAGCAGGCTCTGGCGATATTCAAAGATCTCAGCTCGGGAATGGGCCGTACATTTACTGGCTCGACGGCTCGTTCAATTCGGAATCGGAGACCTGACGCCTCCCGTCGTCAGTCAACCACCACGCTCTGGTCGACCCGAACTTTCCAGATTCAACGAGGCGTATCTCTTCGAGCTGCTTCATCCGTCGATCAATAGCCTGTCTGCTAAGATCAACGCAGTCTGCGATTTCAGTGGTTCCGAGCGCCGGTTTGTAGGCCAAAGCAAGCACGCGAAGGAGTTCTTCGTCACTGACCTCTTGCTCAGGGCCTGGCTTGTCGCCAGCCATCAATATGTTTCATGTCTGAGGGTACATACTTATAGAAAGTGTCTACCAATCATTGCACCTACGCAAGTATTATGTCCAACGGGCGTCACGTATCCAGATATGCGCGACTCACCGGGTCAGATAGATTCGACGAAAATGGACCACCGGAGCCGTAACTCCGCTGGCCCGGTCGCGCACGGCATTATGACTGAGACAACCAGACCACAAAACGATACCGCACAGGACCGACAGGAGTGTCGCCTCCAAACCGCGAAACGACTCCTCACCGAAGCCGACACCGACGCCGCTGTCATCGAGGACTGCCAGACCGTCCTTTCCCGGCCCGGCTACGACCGCAGCCACAGCCAAGCACGAGTAGACGCCTGCGCAGCCCGACTCGCCCTAGCCCAAGCTGACACCACCAAACGCACGCGCGAAGCCAGACAGGTGCTGGTCGCCGTCAGCGGAGGCTCACAATGAGCACGCACCGCCCAAACCGCCCGGCCTACCTGCAGGGCCACCCGCATCTGGTCGCCCAGCCACCCGAGCCCTCCACAGTCTCGATCACACGCGCTCGCAACGAAGCGCTGTGTACCGAGTGCCGACGCCGGGTCACAGTCAGTGACGGCACCGAGTACGGCCACGCCCGCGGCCTCCGGGTCGACAACACTGTCTGCCCGCATCACTGCCACAACGGAGGTGTCAGATGACGCCCACCGACGACGAGTTCTACGTCATGCCCAAATCCCAGTGGAACGACGGCAAAGTCCACCACCCAGCCCCCGAGGCTACCCGAGAGGATCCGACGCCACTGTGTGATGCCGGCACCGACGACGTCGAAGTGTTCCGTGTCGCCGATGAGACCGACCGCGAGCGCTATGGCCTCTGCAGTGTCTGTGCAGCCAAAGCCAACGACGAGCCCGACCCACGCGGGAATCATGATGAGTCGGGCCGCTCGCCAGCTGATGTCCTCCGCGAGAACGGCTTTGAGCTGCCCGAAGACTCCACGGGAGGGTCAGCATGAGCACCGACCACGGCACCCACGACGGCGGGTGTGTCGCGGACGCCGATATCGAGCAACGGCTGGCCCGGCTTGAACGAATCGTCCTCGACGAAGGCGACGACCAGGAGGGCGACGATGCAGAGTGAGCAGCCAGCGACCGGCACGGAGCTGTGCTGGGACCACGAAGACTGCCCTCGGGACGACTGTGACGGCGGACTCCAGCAACAAGACCGGTTCAACGTGCTGTGTCTGGCTTGCGAGGGCGTCTGGACCTATGTGAAGACATCGACGGCGCACCTGCTTCAGACAGCTGACTGCGAGACCGTCGCGACGAAGCCCATCGCCATGTCCGACGGCGGGCAGTCACCGGGCGACGCCCGCATCGGCGCCGACGTGCCGACGGCGATCCGCCACGGTGGCGCGACCAGACCGGTGCAGAAGCTCGACCGAGAGGGGAACCTCACCGTCTATCGCGGCCACGCCGTCGCCTTCGAGTGCCAGGACTGTGGCAACGTCCAGTGGTTCGCCACCGGCCGGTTCCGATTCATCGCGGACTGTCAGGAGTGTGGGCTGGGCAGCTGCTTCGAGTTCGACTTCGAACTCGCTCGGTCGGCGACGCGGGGAGGTGAGCCGTAGATGGCCGCCATCCTCTACCAGTGCCCGCGCTGCACGCGCCAGATGGCAGAGCCAGAAACGACGGACCCGCGACTCTGTCCGTGCCACCGAGTCGTCGTCGGCCCTGACGGAGATACCGAGCGCCGCTTCGAGGCTGTCGGCACCGTCGCCGAGACTCCCAACGGCTGGGAGTTACTCGGGAACGCAGCCGAAATCCTCCAGCAGGGCTTCGGCGTTCGCTACGAGAACGGGCATCGATACCGGCTCAAAGAGGGCGGGCTCTTCCAAGACTTCGACACCGACGACGTGCCCGTTCCCGGTGAAATCCACGCTGTCGAGGCAACGCCCCATGGGCCGCGATACACGGTTCGACCCGACACGGAGTGGTGGTCCCCGGAGTGGGACGTCGACGACGACGTGCCCGAGGATCACGTCTGGCACTGGGAAATCGTCGAGGTGACCGAACGGACCCGGGCGTCCGCACGACTCGCTGACATCCAGTCTGAGTACGGCGGAGGGCAGCCATGACCCGCCTCGAACTCGTCGAGAAACCCGACACGCCGGAGAGCTTCACCAAGACAATCGAGCACTACGGTGCTGCGATTCCCCGCGAGGGCGAGCTCGTTACCTGGGACACGGACCACTACCGCGTGACAGAGGTCCAGCACCGTATCCAGTTGGGTACTGTCGTCGTTCACCTTCGACCACGCGACCAAGAGGGCGACGATGGCGAGTGAGCCCAACGCCACTGTCGACCGTGTCATCGAGATCGCCGATCTCGTTGCCGACGACGCAGACGCCGACGCCGAAGCAGTGCTGCTCGATGCGCTCGGGCGAGTGCGCAAGCGGGGGGGGACAGATGAGTAGAGCCAGCCAGGGCGCACCGGCCACGCGTCGGGCGCGCGCTGACGACACCGCCGACGTCGGCACGCCTGTGAAGGTTGACCGGCTGGAGGGTGGCTCGTTGCTTGGGATCGTTCGCGAGCGCTACACCTACGAGGAGTACGACGCCCCGCCGCGGGTGCTTGTCGAATCGTCCGAGACGATGGTCAATGTCGCTACTGACCGTGTCAGTATCGCTCGCGGGTCAAACGCCGATGTCGTTCGCAGTCTTGTCGAGGAGGATACCAATGTCTGACGCTCCTAGCGGTTTTAAGTCGCCGCATGTGCAAGTCGCAGGACAGAGAAGACACTACGAGAACACAACTTGCCTGAGAACGGACCGGCGTTCCCAGCTCGAACCCGCGCCAACGGGAATCGCTGGGAACGAACCCACTTTCTGTACCGGTTCTTCTCGGCAGAATGGCTTAAGCGTTACCCACCAGCAGCAGGTATCCTTAGCCATATCTGCCGCCGTCGAGAGGCGGAGGGTGCTCACTACACAGGATATGGAGCATCACGAACGAGAGCGTACGCATAGAGACATGCGGTCAGCACCGTCCACGAACGACCACCCCACGCAGAATTTTATTTTTTCGCTGTGCGGAGGACTGGAGTGTCCCCCGGGGGTCCCCTGGACCCCCGAAGGCGGCCGTCAGGCCGTCTACCCGCACTGCGGTCCGTCGGCAGACGCAACCGCAGGCGGGGTGGGGGTCTGCACCCCCACCCCACCCACACACCAAGAAGGTGTGTGTGGTGTGGGTGTGAACCCCCCCGCACACACCGAGATGGTGTGTGGGTGCGGGTCCGCCCTTCGGGAGGTGCAATCCTGATGCGGGACACCTCCAAGCTGGACTGGATGGTTCCCGCAGACGAGTGGGAGCAGTTCCGTCGCCACATCGAATCCCGATTCGGGGTTGCTGAGGGCTATCTGGGCCGTGAAGCCGAACTCGCGATGGAGCAATATATTGACGCGGACGGCTATGCTCGCGTTGAGACGCTCGTCGACCGCCTCGTCTCAGCCGCCGGCCGCTCTCCGGACCACGCCAGCGAAAAAATAAAATCTGATCTGTCGTCTCAGGAACCGACCCGCATCGGCATCCGTGTCGGGACGCCACTCAAAGAGGAGTTCTGCGCATATGTCGACGAGCACACGGACTACAACTATGGTGTCGCCCTCGCACGCGCATTGAACGTCTATCGCGATGGCGGCCGATCTCGCCGGGTGGAAGACAAGCTCGACCGTGTCGTCGACGACGCCGAATCCATGCTGGGCGAGCTCAATGACGACTCTGATAAGAGTCTCAGCAGCGTCCAGCGCAAGACGATCGCCATCTGCCACGATGTCGGCGAGTCGTTCACTGACGAGGTCCTGAACGAGAGCATCCACAACATCGCCGCCGAGGGACCGAAGGCATCCGACCCAACGCTGGAGAAGTACCGCGACCTCGTGATCGACCGCCTCGACTACGAACGCCACCCGCACAACGAGGAGCTGTGGATCTCTCGCGACCAGGCCGAAGAGATCGCCCCTGACGAAACGCCCGCTGAGTGCCGCCGCTCGGTCGAACTGCTGGATACTGATGAGATGAAGCGCCGTCTCATCTACACTGTCGGCCGCCGCGCAATGGCGACGTCCTCAAAGGACGTGACGCTCCCCGAGCGAGAACTTCGGGAAGCGGTGTTCGACGATGAGATTTCGAGACCAACGATGCATGACGTGATGCAAGCAGCCGCCGAGCACTTCGGAATCGGGACTGGCAAACCAGACAGACAACAGGTGCTGCGCCTGAATCTGACCGAACTCGAAATCGACCACCCCGACATGGCACAGACGATTCGACACTTCGCGAACGCCGACGGCGACTCGAGGCTTGCTGACAGCGGCGAGACGACGCTGGGCTCCTATGGTGGCGGCCAGCAGCCGTCGGCGATGACTGATGGAGGGACTGTCGCGGACTGACTATCCACACTGAACCGCTCTCAGCACGCCAGCGGACACGCCATCTGCCCGGCTGTTAGCCCCAGCCCTGTCGTTCTACGAGCACCAGAAGGTCGAAAGAACCAGTCATATTACGGACACTACTGGAAACAATATCAAAATCACCGACAGCAGTGAAAGCGGTCAAAGTCGAGAGTAGGTACAGCGCGAATTGAAAGCACGTCAACATTCACCCCTGCGGAGTCATGCCACTGGTGAGAGATGAGATAGCAGAACACATGACTGACTAAGAACAACTGCTACAACAGTACGCGAAAAATAAAACCAGAAAACAAAAAGTCGAATCGGTAGCCCGAAGTGTTATACCTGAACGGCGGACTCGCCAGCCAGGGTATTCGGAACGCTGATCCGAATCTCGGTGGTTGCACCGGACTCCGTCGTGACTTCGAGAGTCATCGTTTCGCCGGTTTCGAGTGTCCCTGGGTCAATAACGACTCGGAATCGATCCGAGTCAGTCATCACTGGCAGTGAGTCGTCGTCATCCTGAATTGATTCGACAGCGAAGGTCTGGTCCTCGGTGGCACCGTCATCGCTGTAGGTTAGCGTATTGGTGCCATCCGGACCGATTGTCGTGATCGTGGTCTCTTCCATGTTAATTTGGTCGGCACCGGAACCTTTGATCGCGACAATATTGAGCGTACCAACGCCACCACCGCCGGCGTTGTAATCCTCATTGACCAGCTGAATCTCGTTACCAGGCCCGGTTGCGAAATCTCCGGTCGTAAGACCAGTAAGTCCGGAGGTAACGTCAAGGCTGGTAGCAGACCCGTCGTCGCTTACCGAGAGCTTCAGGGTGCTGCCAGATCCAGCAGTACCACTGAGGTAGTTACTGCCATCCAAGGGATTGTAGGAAATGGAACTCCCACTTTCTTGATTTGTAATGGTAACCTCGCTGTCACCGGTGACTTCAAACAACACCTCGTCTCCAGGGTCAACACTCAGGGTTTCAGCCCCAGCACTAAGAGTTGAACCGCTATCGCTGTCAGAGGTCACCGTGACTGTTTCTCCGTTCCCGATGATCGCTTTACTACTTCCATCGGTAAGTGGAATGTATTTTTCAGTATTTTCACCAGTCGAAAGGGTTGCTGAGACCCCATCGTCGGTGCTATCTGCAGTACCAGTATTGTCTATAGTCACGGACTGCAGTTGCAGTTGACCATTAACTGGATCTTCATATGTCCGAACGAATTTTAGCGTATCACTTCCACTAGCGTCTTTCAGGTCTAGCTTAGAGCTAGTGATTGAGACGCCAGTGTCCTCATTAGTAATCTCGACCTGTGAGCCACTTTCTCTCGTCAATCTGATTTGGTCTCCACCATCTACTGCAAGTTCGTTACCTTGCGGAGAATCAACTAAAATGTATCCGTCATCGTTATTATCGGTGACTTCAGTTGCGGTGACCGTAGACCCAGATTCTATCGCAAACTGATTTCCGGACGGAGACTGGATCGCAATGGTATCAGATGCACCCTGACCGCCCACGATCCCGACTTTTGATGCGACCTGAATCTGGTTTGTTACTTGATCACTCGATTCCTGACCGGTCTGTTCTGCACTGGACTGCAGGAACCCGGCCGTGTTGATGAGCACGCCCGCGGCAATGGCCGCGACTAGCACCATCGCGAT
The DNA here is from genome assembly GCF_000011085.1 of Haloarcula marismortui ATCC 43049. NCBI lineage: Archaea > Methanobacteriati > Methanobacteriota > Halobacteria > Halobacteriales > Haloarculaceae > Haloarcula > Haloarcula marismortui. The sequence continues at coordinate 22,100 of NC_006389.1, read as the reverse complement.
GAACACGATGAGGGTGCCAATCCCGACCTGCCCGCGTTCGTTCTCGTTAGCGATTTTCTCGAACATGATGTGTTGTGGGGTAATCTGCCCCTATAGGAAGAAAATCATACTTGTATATAGTACTCCGGGTCAAGTTATCGAGCATGATAACGAGGGTTTCAGACTCACAAGCTGCTATTCTCCGCTCGTATCTGGTCCGGCCACCACGAGTTAATTCGTCCGGTTTCGGGTTAATCGATTCTACTATCTTGGGGCGAGAGTTTAGCTCAGAATTTGAGAATAAAGCGTTTTCAACTATGATAACCAGATTATCTGGTACTCACTCCAAATTAGCGGCCTCCAACGCCGCGCTCCACGAACCGAATCGATTCCTGTACACTGCTCGGCTCGGATAGTCCTCGGCAGCATTCAACTGCTGCACTGACGGCGTTTCACCAAGTTCGGTAGCTAAGTCCCGAAGCAGATCCAGTAATTCGGCTTCAGAGTATGAGCTAGTTTTTCGACCCGAGTCAAAACCCGCCTCCTCAATTGCGCTGGTCCAGGACTCGAATCGTCGCTTATACGTACTTTCGCTGGGCCGGTCATCGGCCTGATGCATTTCATCTTGCGTCGGCGGTCGCCCTAACTCTTCGGCTAATTCTTGAATATGTGTGAGCAATTCGGCGTCAGAGTACCCCTCTGGCTCCGTGTGTGACATAGCGTGATTTGGGTCAAACCCGGCGGCGGTAAGCGCGGCATTCCACGTGTCGAATACCCGACGGTATGGCTTGAAACTCGGGCGATCGTCATCCGCATTCAGATCTTCCAATGTCGGTGGCCGACCTAGCTCGGTTGCAAGCGCCCGGATATGTTCTAACAGTTCTGTCTTGGTGTATGGACCTGATTGGTCGGTTGGTTCTACCCCCGCCTGCTCGACGGCGTCACTCCATGAGTCAAACCGGTGCCGGTATGTACTCCCGCTTGGGCGTCCCTCTGCGGCACTCATTTGATTCACTGAGGGTGTTTCACCGAGTTCTGCTGCCAGCTCTCGGATGTGGGTCAGGAGTTCCTCATCACTGTAGCTCATATAGATACCTCGGGTACCGGTCTACTATGAATCCGATGCAAAAACCGAGGTTGGAGTGTCCATTGCGAGTTGATCACCTACCTCGGCGAACGGCGGGACTCCCTCGCTGAATCAGGTGGGCAGGTCATTAGTTCTGTTTTCGCCACAGTGACATGTGTCAGTTACCGAGGGTAAGAACGATATCTGCGTCCCACAGGAGAGTATATTGGCTGTAGTGTCCTTTGCCCTCACCAGTCCCTCGCCGACTCCCTGCGACTTCTAAGAAGCAGAGTTCGTTGAGTAATTGTCGGGTTCGCTCAGCCGAAAGAGGGTCGGCCCCGCTCCGGTCGCACACTTCAAGATATATTTCACGGACTCGCACAGTCCGGAACCATTCTCGGTCAGGGTGATTCTTAGTGAGGTTCGCGAGCGCGAGTAAGACGTGCTTGCTATGGGGTGGCAGTCCTGATATGAGTTCAAGAAGTCGGTCAACCTCTGCTGAAGCGCGTGCATCAGTAAGGTGTGACTCTTTCACTCGCTCAGCATTCTCTTTGTTTGCCTGATCGCCAGCATACCGAAGAAGACGCATGGCCTTTCGCGCGTCCCCGTGTTCCTTAGCGCTCAGTGCCGCAGCACGAGGAATTACACCGTCATCAAGAACTCCATCTGCGAAGGCATCAGTCCGGTTTTGCAAAATCTCTCGAATCTGATCTGCATCGTATGGTTCAAATATGAACTCATTGTGCCCGAACGAACTCTTTGTTCGTTCGCTCATTTTGTCCCGATAATTGATTTTATTCGATACCGCAATCACTCCGATCGGGACATCAACGCTTCCGTCCTCTCCTGCTCGAGAAAGCGCCATCAGCAGATCATCGTTGTTGAGTTTGTCAACTTCATCCAGAACAATGATTGCAGCATCATAAAACTCGTTGAGCACTGACCAGACTCGCTCAAAATACTCATTTTCAGAAATTCCTCGGGTTGGGAATTTTACCCCACTTTCTGGCGGATTGATAGCGCGCCCGTACTTACTTAGAGCGTCAGAGTTACCCTTTGCCTGCTGGCAGTTGACATATCCAGTAGCAAGTTTCACGCCTCGATTTTCAGCCTCTTCTCGTGCAATCTTAGAGACGTGTTTTGCGACGAGGGATTTACCACACCCTGTTTTTCCGTAGATGATGATAGAGTTCGGTGGCTGACCAACAACAATTGGTCCAATCTCTCCAGCAACCTTCTCAATTTGCTCGTCGCGACCGACAATCCGATTCTCGCTGGGGACATAGTCAATCTGGAGGATCTCTCGCTGCTCAAAAATTTTTCCTCCTTCCTGACTGACGGTATTAAAGACGCTATGAACGGCTTCCGATTCATCGTCACTATCCATTATCAAAAGACAACAGTAGACACGAAATAAGCTTTCGGACCGGGTTATGAGTAATAGCCCTCTAAGCGACACTCTGGCGTCTAACAAGCAGCCTTCTGCCTTACACAAAACTTGGCCCAGTCACACCAGATTTTGAGTAAGGAACTGTATGACACACACACCTAGTTTGGAGTAAGAAACAGATAAAGTGTGACAGGGGAGGACACGTCTAAGACTGTTTCAGTCCATCTAGTAGGACTGTACACATATGCTACACTACATACTAGAATAACTAGACTAGAGAGACACACCTAGTTTGGAATAAGAACAGCTACCGAGGTGCCGTAATGTGGCCTCATAGCCCGCAGTCTTCTATCTTCTTACTCAAAATTTGGTGTGTGTGTCTTGTCCAAACTATTCGAAAGCAGATATGTACCCTATCCTCACTACAAAGCTCTGCATCATCGATATAAACCACATATATGCGAACAGCTACTACCCTCTGATTGCTATTCACTTATGTCTAACATAGCACGGCAGATTCTCAAGATATTGGAAGCCCAAGGAAACGAAATGGCATCAGTGATGTACGTACTTGACCAGCTAGAACAAGCAGAGATTGAATTCTCAATGGCGGAGTTCGATGACGCGGTTGAACAACTCCGCAAAGATGGTGTTGTACGTGTCAAGAACAGCGCAGCACCTCGAAATAACTGGCAGCTCCAACGGCAGTAGGCGCCAGACAACAGTCAGCGCGATATATCAAAGGGCTACTGCCCTGTCCAGCACAGACCACTGCTTCCGCTGTAAGGTCAGAAGGCGGCGACAAAACTGCTCGTTACGGCTGTTTATTTTCTGTATTGTCTTATCCTTAATACTAATCTTAATATTAAGAATTACTCTGTATCTATTTTGAGCTTCCGACGGGCCTTATCGGCAACTTCTGGATGCCGGTTAGCCAGTCGCTCCAACTGGTCGCGGAATTCGTCACCCGGATCGACATCAACATCATTGCTTGCACGAAGCTCGTCGTAGAAGTACTTCATTTCGGGACTAACAGCGAAGCCGATTGTTTTCGATTTCGTGCCGTCGCCACCCATCGCCTTGATGAACCTCTCTGTCGCGTCACTGCTGTCTGTCTCATCTGCTGTCTGTTCCTCTGCAGCGTCGTCAAGTGCGTCGCCAAATGCATTGTCTCCCATGAGTTAACCTTAGTCTTAATATTAAACGTAGCTTTCGAACGTCTCTTCGGTGATGCGGACCTTTCCGGTATCGGCATACTGCTCTGCTCCACCACGAAAGCCGTGGTAGCATTGCTGTCGGACATCTCGGGGTGTGCCGTCGGATCGGTCTACGACTTTCCGAATCGCACCGGCACTGAATGGGTCAGCTGGATAGCCCTCAGTGAACTCTTCGTCCCGAGCCCAGGCTAGCCACCGGCTGATCAGTTCGTCAGTCTCTGCGAACTCAAAGCGCTCCAGCGACCGATGTTTCGCGACTAGTCTGGAGGACAGCGTTTCCCGAAGCTCATCGATACGATCTCCAGCGGTAGGCGTTCCAAATAGGAACAGCAAGAACACTGGTTCAGACTCACCAAGGTCACCGACACTCTGTAAGCCTGCCAGCAGCTGCTCGAACGTGCTCTTTCGACGAGCGGCATCTTCGAGCTGATCCACTTGGATGATGCCACAGCGATTTTGATTTTCCAACTGGCCGGCAACATCTTCGACGACGGATCGGACTTCGTCTGTCGCGTGCGGGTACGACTCTGGGATATCGAGATATTCGTAACGTTGGAGTTCGTCCAAGAGTCGAGTGTAGAAACGTCGCGTTGTGATTGACTCGACTTCTTTGATTCTCGCGATGGCGAATTCCTCGCTTCGAGGCCCGTCCCGAAGCGCGTCGTAGACAAGTTCTCGAAAATGGGTTTTGCCAGCTCCACGTTTGTCAATTACCGAGACGTGGCCTGCCCGATTGATAATGTGGCTGGCTACTTCCTTGAGTAAGTCTTGATTGACGTTAACGGCGATACTTGTGTCAGGTAACGACTCCGCAGCGAACGGAGTTCGCTGTTCAACAAACCCGAGTTGTTTCCCGTAGGCGGCTTGCGCACCCTCCGTTTCGTCAAGCGCCTCAGTGAACGCATCGGTCATTTTACAAGTGGTTTAACATTAGTCTTAGTCTTAAGATTAACTCTTACTGTCGCACACCTGTCTAACGGTGCTGAACGAGTTCCGCATCTTAGTAGAGCCGTCTCCGAATATTAACTAATCTTTCAAATGTCTAATCTATACTGCCTGACGCTGTCTAGAACCAAATCCTATTCGAAAAAATATACAAAATTCCGTATAGCAGTATATCCTTTACCAAAACCGGTGAAGCCAATAACTGCACTATAGAGTGCCTGAAACGGGGATATTCTGGTTTTGTAGATAGGTTTGTATTAGTTTATTAAGCACCAGCAGTTTTAGGCGGGAGGCCGCTGTACGGGAAGCATGGATCGGCTTCCGCCAGCATACGACGCTACTCCCGGGGATGGCGCCCTCGAAGCAGCCATCGAGGAACGGCTGGTAGATATCGACTCTGGACGCTACCGAACAAACGTCGCGAGCGTGCTGCGAAAGTTCGCAACGTGGGCTCGGGACCAGCACGGTATCTCCAGTCCTGAAGACATCGACGACGATCTCTGCCGACAGTATGCTCGCGACCTTGCTCGAGCTGACGACCGGGACGACATCTCACCGGAGACCGCCCGCCGCTACTTCGCGTATGTCCGCTCGTTTCTCACATGGGCTGTCTACGAGGGCCTGATTCCGACGAATCCGGCCAAGACCAACCACGCCGAAGGGCCGCTCCCGACCGATGAGACTGAAACAGACCAGCAGTACTGGACGACACGCGACCGCGACGCTATCTGCGCTACCGCGACGGCTCGCGTCGACAAGGCCGGCGAGAGCGACGACATCGACCGCACGGCGGCCTACCGCGACCAAGCACTCGTCTTCTTGCTCGCGTACTCAGGAGCCCGCAGCGCGGAACTGGTTGCTGTCTCTGATGATGAAGAACGGAATGGTCTGCGGTGGCGACACGTCAACCTCGAAGCCGGCACAATGCAGGTGTTCGGCAAGAACCGTACCCGAGAGTCTGCGCCGATCCTCGACGATGCACTTCGCCCGCTTCGGCGCTGGAAGCAGCTTCGAGAACCCGACGAGAATGAGGCCGTGTTCCCCAGACTCGACAACGCTGCGAAAGCGCTTGATCCCACGCCGTCGATCACCACGCAGTCGGCCCGGAACATCTTGGCAGACCTGTGTGAGTGGTCTGAGTACGAGTTCGAAGACCCGCTGAAGCCACACGGTGCTCGCCGTGGATTGGGACGGGAGATCTATCGCGAGAACCCGCAACTGGCACAGGACGTGCTCCGGCACAAATCCATCGAGACAACCCACGAAGGCTACGCTCAGGAGGCCGCGAAACGGACTCGTGACGAGGCGAACGAGATTATCTCAGACACAGAATAGCTGTTATAGATACAGCAACTCTATTTCTGGCCGTAACAGCCAGTACAGTAGTCCACGTACGCAGAGATTCGTACCGACAGGGAGACTGCAACAACGTTATACGCCACACAAACACAGCTTCATCACATCCCCCCCTGAAGACCCTCCGAGTCAGTGGACAGGCCCAGAATACGTATCAACTGTTGTCGGGGTGCTTGCTACCGGCGCTTTGATACTCTACAGTTCGCTCACGCAGTCCGGTCCGACTGTCGATGAACTCGCATTCGTGATTCTCACAATCACTGTTCCTGCTACCGTCGCTTACGAACTTGCTCGTCGCTTCGGATGAGAGATACACAGGTTACAGCGTAGCCATTTCACACTCTCTGAAAAACCCAATACCCACAGTAATCGATAGTGACTGTCATGAACCTCTATACTTACCACTTTATTTCAGACTTAATGCACTTTTCTGCAGCGTAACTATCATTACCTATTCACGACTGAGCAATTCATGGAGGTAATGGTTCAGCGTGGCCAATGCGGAAATTCCGGGGCAATGTCCACAGTGTGGCTCCATCGACATTCGGGTAGTCAAGGTTGCACCGACTAATCACGAGCACGGGGACGAGTGGCGTACCCGTGCCGAGTGTAGCCACTGTGGTGAGTATACTGAATGGTTCTAACACCGCAGCGGTGAGCGCGATACTCCGGGCCTGCGTTGACACCGCACGCAGGTAGCCGTGACGGGCCCTATTATACCCAGTCAACCGTCGGTATGGACGCCAGTACGCTACTATCAACGGCTACAATTGTTGTTTCGGCTTCCAGATCCTCTCGAAATCTGACACTCTGGGACTAACCAACACCAGCGTACAGACCGTTCCGAATGTTGGTTAGTCGCTTCTCGGATCCTTTCAGACAGAAGAACGCAGGTCTAGGAGTTCAGAACTACTCCGGCGCAACGACGTCTTCACACGTCGGACACTCCGCCCAGATGCCCTCCGTGCCATCGTCTTTCTCGTATTCAACCAGCAGCCACGGAGTTGTGATACGCTCGCCACAGTCTGGGCACCGGCCGAGACGCTGCGTGTCATCAGACATGGAAAGGGGATGGAAGGAGCGTGTGACAGTGTTCCTTCCACCCAAAAATTGCCTATCCTCGGATATAAGCGTTTAGCCACTGTCTCAGGCCACTCAACAGAAACGTGCCCCGCCGTCACGGGTACACCTACTGCAACCGCCACTCCAGTTCAGGCAAGCAGTCGCTCGTCGCGAACGGTCGGCGACGTGAGCTCGTAGTGGATCTCGCCGTCGCCGTGGTACTCGGCACTGTATGTGAACTCCTCGGAGATGCCGAACTCGTGGCGCATATCGGCGGGCAGACACCACTGAAGATCGGTCTGGATGTCCACTGGCTCGATGTCGAACTGCCCCGGTGGGTCTGCCACTGTCCCGTAGTCTTTATCGATGAATAGCGCCACCGTCAGCGACGCGTCACCAACCTCCTCGATCTCCAGTCGGCATGTATCGTCGACGTCCAAGCCGGCGGCCTGCTGCCAGCCCTGGTCAATACTCAGATACAGGCTGACACTTCCTCGCTGGACCACGCTTCGCCCTAGCATTACTGAATTGGCCATACCCACGGATTAGCAGTGGCTGAGAAAAGGGCATCGGCGCTGTTCACTACAGTCCAGTGTCTCACTCTTACAATCTCTTACCAGACTGCTTCAGGACCATACAGAGAGTGACAGAAGACTGTACCAATCCAGCCATATTTGTCCGTGGTCTGCCACCGGTTTCGTGTTCGTAGGATGACCGCAGTCTGACTGTGGCGCCCTACTCACACGAGAGCATCCATTCCAGTTAACAGGAGCAACTGACCGGAGGCGGTGGCCGAGACTGGCATTGACCTGTGTGAGGGCGGCACGAGGTGTAGACTCAGTGCATCCGACGAGCGTAGTGGTGTTCTTTCTGCAGCTACAGGCAGCCAGACTGAGCCGTGAACGCGCTCGAAGCGGCTGGCCACGGATTGGCCGGTGGCGCTACCGGAGCCGACGAGACGGGCGGTCACGACAGTATTGGCTCTCACGATGAGCACCCTCGCAACGCTGGCTTCGGCGACAACGCACAGAGACGGAATTGACCACCTAACTGGAGTAAACAACGTATGTCTCAGAACCTCCCGAAATCCGAACAGGACGGGTTTACAGAGAAGACGATACAGGGCGCACAGATCATCCACGGCGCGGACCCGCACGGAAAGTGGCCGACCGACGCTGAGGAAATTCGAAACCGGTTCGATATCCCGGCGTTCGACCCGGAAGCGTTCTACCCACGCGAGGGCGCGGCACTGTCAGGCGTATACCCGGACTTTCTCGTGCATATCGAGAACTCCGCCGATGGCCCGTCGACGGTGAACTCACCGGGTGCATCACTGACGATGGTCGAAGCGCCGAAGGGCTCAGGCAAATCCACAGCTGCCGACCAGTTTGCCACGTACCAGATGGAACACAACGACGAGCGCATCGTCAGGAACGGCCGCCAGAAGAGCTCTGACTGGCGGCGGCTAGCTGACTGGACAACGCTGTGGCTCCCCAGCGGCGTCGAGGTTGACGGCCGCTGGATGGAAACCGTCGACCGCGACGATCCAGATCCCGACGAACTCTGCCGAGACGTACGGTATTACTCGGATGTCCACGAACTGGTTGCACGACTGCAGGACCATCCGAAAGGTACCTACAACGTCGTGTTCCCGGACCCGTACTTCCGGGGCTGTGTTGAAGCACTGTCGACGGCAGATGCGACGGTCCAACAGCCGGAGTTCATCCCCAAGAACGAGCCAAACCCCACGCCAGCCTCACACTGGTGGTTTGGCTTCCTTGCAGCACGGACCTTCGACGGAGTTCGCGTCGACGGCGATGGCGAGCGTAACTGGATGACCGCCCATATTGACGAGTTCGGGATGCTGGCCCCGGAGTCAGCGCCGGGTGGCGAGTCCGGCCACTGGACTCACCAGTGTGTCCAGATCATGGCCGACATCGCGAAGGAGATGCGGTCGGCCGGACTATCGCTGGTCGGCTACGGCCATCACGAAGAGGACGTCCACAATCACTGGCTCAAGGAGTTCGACTTCTGGGTCGAACTTTCGAACCACGATCGTGGCAACCGGACGACCAAGGCTGAAGCACCGAAGCCATTCCGCGATATCGAGCAAGACCAAGACCTCCTCTCGAAGCGGCCAAAGGGGTTTGGACTGTGCTACACGGCCAACCGGTTTTCGGAGTTTCAGTTCTCAGATCTGGGCTACCCACACGATACGCCTGAGTTCCAGCTCCGGCTCGGGATCCCGGAAGCCGTTGATGTCCCGACGAGCGATGATGGCGGTATGATCGTAGAGGACCTCCAGGTGGCGACTGACGATGAGGGCCAGCCGACCATCCTCAAGGAGTACCGCGCAGCCGACGGCGCCGTGCACGAACTGCGCGTGCTCGCGCCTGGTCGCGGGATTATCGACATCTCCGGTGAGAAACCCGAGCCACTGGAGGTGCTATCGAGCCCGTATCCCGACGCCGAGTTCCCCGAGAACCCGATCAAAACGACACAGACCCACTACGATATCATGTTCAAGCCAGACGCGAACGCAGAGATCGTTGCGGCACGCATTCCGAGACGAACTGGGCCCGGCACGACGACGGAGGTCGAGGCCGATGAGTGACCCAGCGAAGCGACTGGTGGAGACCGACACCGAACGCCCTTTTACGTTCATGACAGCCGTCGACGGCGACCCGGCTGGCGGGCCGAGCGGCACCAATCGGCCTGAGTGGACCAAAATGTCCGCTGGGTACGCGCGCGTATCAGGAACAGGAACGGAAGGGGGGACCCCCCTGAACGCTGTTGGAGGTGGGAACTGATGGCCAGTGATGTGCGCTCACTGGCTCGCGCTGGGCGGGCAATATTGGTGGTGCCACTCGCATCTGGCGTCGGCGCGATCCGGGCGACACTGCGAGCACTGGTCGCGGTCGTCATGTCGGTGCTTGGTGGCTGCTGGGTCGAGGCGATCACCGTCGAACAGTGGCTCCCAATCAGTGCTATCGAGCGACTGTGGCTGTTCGATGGCGAGCGGTCACTGGCAGTACCAACACAGACCACGCTCACAACGGCGGTGAGCCGATGACAGCCGACAGCGATGCCAGCGACCAGCCGGACTGGGCGGCGTATCAGAACCTCACGCCAACGGCACAGACGTGCCTGCTGTTGGTCGCGAATTACGACGGCGACGCCTGGGGTGGCCTGATCGCACAGGCCGCACAGGAGGGTCTTGACGTGAGTGACCGCCATGTCCGGCGCTCGCTTGCAGATCTGGAGTCGGCGGGGTTGGTTGAGTCTTCGGAGGCAACCCAGCGACGGGAGACGTATTCGGTCACCGACGACGGGCGCGAGGTCTTGAGCGGGATGCGCGACAGTCTTGCGCAGACCCTAGAGATGGTCGATAATCGGGAGGGTAGCGCATGATATCTCGGACTGCGCTGCTGTTGGTGGCCATTCCATGTGTGATGTTCGGGACTTGTCTTACCAAGCTATACCTCCGTTATGAGGAAACAAGCGGCGGGGTGGTATGGAACTCGGTTGTCAGGTACCCTAGTACCGACGGCAGGGAGGGCGACGGATGAATGTCGTTCCAGAGGGGTCGTGGGTTGACGAGGCTCGCGGCCACCCGCGGAAGCTCTTCGGGCTTGTCGTTGGGTTGGCGTTGCTCGCGACCGGCAATTGGGTGTTGCTGTGGCCGGGCATCGTTCTGTCAGGCCTCGCTGTCGGGCAGCTGGTTACCTACTGGGGCGATGAGACCGACGCCAGCGTCGACCGGAGGGCAGTCTGATGTTCTTCGCTGTTCTGTCGCTACTGGTGGCTCTCGTGGCCGGGTCGTTCATCATACTGCAGCGGTTCGGTGAGTTCACTGCTGTCCGATGGAGCGCAATTGTCGGGGTCAATTGCGTTGTGGCACTGCAGACACTCAGCGGCGGAACCCTGCTGAAGACGGTGGTTACCCCCGACGTTTTCGTGCTTGTGCTGGTCGTCGCCGGCTACGCGGTTGTCCAGCTCATGCAGGGAGACCCTGTCTGAGTAAGAAGGTGGTCGGGATATCCCTAGAAGTCGTTGTCTTGTTCAGACTGGACGGCGCTCTCAGTACTGGGTAACTCTATTCACTTCCGTCTGAGTACCTCCGCTGCGTCCGATTCTGATGTCGCGTTTATCGCTGCAACGATTTGCTCACGTCCTTCTGCTACCATCTCAGCATCGATCTTTCCATCTTCGTCCGGGTGGAATGGCCGTACATCAGCACCAAGCACGTACTCGAAGATATTGTTGTACGTAATCATCGCGTTCAGAGCTGCCTCTAATTTGTGTGCTATTTCGTCATCAACCGCACCAAACTCGGCTTCGTTGAATTCCTCAATTGCTTCAGTCGCCTCAGTCAACCGCGTACCCATCGCAGCCAACTGGTTGTCCAGTCGCTCAATATCCTCCGCTAGTTCCTCGATACGTTCCGTCGACCCCCCAGCTGGACTACCCCCCTCCGATGTGGACAACGATAGGGTGGAATTTTCCGTAACCCCATCAACTGCTTCTCGCCCCTTCTCAGTGATCTCGCACGACCGTGGACCCCACCCCTTCTCAGTCATCGATGCACCGTAGCTCTCGATGTAGCCCAGTTGGTCTTCAGTGAACCCACGAGAGTTACCAGCATCACTCTCTGAGTTGAGTCGATACTTCACCTGGGACTTCGATAGCGATGTGTTGTCCGTGATAACAGTCACCGTGGCAGGCGCTTCTCCAAGCTCCGTTCCGTCATACTCGTCCGGGTTGTCAGAGACATCTCTGACGATAGTTAGAAACTCGATATCTTCGATGCTTAACTCGGGCTCTGCACTCTCAGCCATCTTCTTACTCCCCCTGTTATAATCTTAGGGTATTATATTTTACCCTGTCCTAATAGGATACCCTAACGCTATCCCACCCTGTCCTAATACTTGTCCTAATCCTACCACACCCCTGTCCTAACACTGTCATAATATTATAATACCCTGTCCTAACACCTGCTGTAAAATTACCCTACCCCTGTCCTAAATACTGTCCTAATTATCACACACCCTGTCCTAATAAGTGTCCTAATCTTAGGATATCATAACCATATTCAGCACCGTACCGCAATTAATAGTGGGCACACCCCCCATGAGGTAGCGAAGAAAGTGAGGTCACAAGGGGGACGAGTGACCACGAGCTCGCAGCGAAGCCCGTACGCCGACTACCCGCGTAGAGGGGTGTTGAACTATACAGAAAATCTGATATATAGGGTATATCGAGAGCGCCGTCGACGAGTCCCACACTCGCACACAGTCATGTGCATTGAGCCCACGTGACGATACACGAATCGAAGTCCACATCTTGCGTACAAGGGACATCGAGCCACGTGGAGAGCACGCTGAACATCGAGGGCGCGATGAACACGTCAGGCCACTCCGTCTCGAAGAAGGACGCCGTCATGGGGACACGCAGGCGTCATCGCTTCGATAGGCTAGCCTGTCTAGGTGACGGAACAGGCGGTACCCAGAGCGAGACAAGCCTGGTAAGTATGTACGACCACAGCGCATGTGTGTTGACGTCCGGCGGTTCCTTTCCGTTACAAATCCGGAACCAGTATCATTCAAATAGTTTCTGTGCCCGCCGATAGATCGGCTGTCCAAGCCAGGACCGCTGTTCGGCGAGCTGGTCAAGTTTCTCCAGAGCCGTCTGTCTATCGAGTACCTGCCGGGTTACCAGTGCTTTGAGCACGATGGGCGAAATCGCGACCTGTGCGTCGACTGCGGTCTGGAGCTCGGGCAGCGCGCGGAGATCATCAGTAATCAGGAACGCTGCGTCGAGGTCGTTGCACAGAAGCGCACAACTCCCTTCGCCCTCGTCAATCCGAGATGAGGCAAGCGTGCCGTCGACGTGTCTGACAGTGATTTGCGCTGTATTGTCGAGGACAGTCTGTGCGGCATGGCCGTGGGTATCGTCGTAGGCTGGTTGCATCGAGTTCGTCGATAACTGTCTCCGTGGTAGCGACCTCGAATTCGGTGAGCAACGTATCAAGCAGGTCGACCGACGCGAGTGAGATGAGTGCAGGTGTATCCGCGACAGTCATGCAGTGCTCACAGTTGCGCGAGATCGTCGGCCATCTCGTCGCCCTGGTCAAGAAGAGTCTTGGACGCCCGGACGGATTCGGCGTCTTGCCGTCCGAGGACCTCTTTCAGCACGTCACTCAAAGTCCATAAGCCGCCGTTCCGCTGAATCGAGTATCGATAGATTGTTTCACTGCTTCATGAGGGATCGTTCTATCGGCAATCACTCTCGTTGGGAGGCATTCGGGCCGGATACCGTCGACAAAGCGGATTGGTTTACTAGATATACTCATGTGTAGTACATTGTTGGTGGAGAGATTTCTTGCGATTCTGTACGGAATAGAATAGAATCGCCGGGTTGGTTTTGCCACACTTGCAGCAAAGTGGACAGTGAGGATGCGCTTACAGTCTTCGGCTTTCACCCGCGATTCTCGGTATAAATAATCTACTTGACAAATGGATTGAACTAATTTTTTATACTAAAATCGATTAATCTCCCAGACATGTCGTATGAAGATTGGGCTGGTGGCATACGGTGCTCAGAATGTGGGAGAGAATATACTGGTATAGAGTGTCCAATCTGTAGGCAAGCCGATCCAACTGAAAGAGAAGTTGTCACAGAACATGGAAATGGTAGAGGTGACCAACAACCTCCTGAGAACGGAACAGTGTCGGCAGACTCTGGAGTTTATGATATCGATAAAATAGAGCATGAGCGACATACCGACGCTGAGAAGGTTAATCCAGAGGTTGTCGATCCCTCTGATTACGTTACACGCGCTGTTTCTGGCGTTGTATTCAACAAGCGCCATGCATGGAAAGCTGAAAACCGGGCTGACGAAGATAATCCGCCAAGTTTGTTTGTAGTCACGACGGCCGATTCAGAATTTAACTGGATTGAAATTCCATTGTGGGACGACGCTGAGGGGGCAATGGAAGACATTTCAATTGGCGATCCGATCCAAGCTGAGGGTAAACTGTCTAAAGATAATGGTGTCCACAATATACACGTCCACTCACAAGACTCGATTGATATTCTCACGGAACCGCCTGAAGTGAAATTTGATTCGATGGCGATTGATCAAATTACTTCAACAACGCCCAAAGTAGATTTGGAGGGGACAGTGGAGCGAGTTGGTGAAATTAAGGATATTCAGCTGGACGATGAAAAGGTTAAATTACGCGAAATTCACGTGAGTGATCTTAATAATGACCAGATTCAGGTTGCCCTCTGGCGCACCAATGCCTACGAGAAGGTCGCTCCGGGTGATGAAATTATAATCGCCGGCGGACTGGCCAAGCCACACAATGAGAAGGTCGTTGTTCGGGTCGGTTGGTCAGGGCATATTGGCTATCGGTCTTCATAGAAATCTTTTCGACGCATCGTTGTCCCGCAAATAGACCGATAAGGATACCGTATCTCCGAAGGGTACCTGTCGTTTGATGGAACATCACCCGACAACGTGTATCCCTGTAGAGTATCCTGATCATGGCCGATGCAGTACTCCATCAGCGACTGGCTTACCCTCCAGAGCAACCAAGCGCTTTCTGGTGTGGTGAGCCAACGTTCAGGAATGCGTACGAGTGGGCACTAGATGCATATCGAAGCCGAAGTGACCGCTGCTGGAGAAAAGTAGCTCATGGCGCCGACAGACGATACAGCAGAGCTGACCGAGCAAGACGTGCTGAAAGCGTTCAACTACGAGACTACCGTAGAGGCACCGATGCTGACCGTCGCCGAGATCGCCGACGCGCTGGCCAAGCATTTCGACATCGAGGTCGGCAACGAGATTATTCGGTGTCGCTTGCGGGAGATGGAGAGCGACGAACTGGTCGCAAGCGAAGGCACCGAGGACTCCACGGTCGAGTGGACCGCACTTGTCGCACCGCGACTCTCCGACGAGGTGCTGGCCGACGCCGAAGCAGCCGAGGGCGAATTCGAACGTGGCGAAACGGTGTCGCTCGAAGAGCTTACCGACGACCCGAAGGACTGAATTCTGAGGGGTTCCGGCTGGTGTCGCAGAGGGAGCTACAGAATTATTCGTCGTCCATAGAAGTATATCGCTCCATACGCGATAAGTGGAAGGACGACCACGTTCGTCACTCGATGAGGTGAGACGAACGACTCTACTGGTGTGGTTTGTTTCACGGTTTACTTTTGAAGGGGAACAAGTCAGCATCTGCCAAGCGACTTCGGATCGCAACTTCGCCAACTCTTCAGGAGTCATAGAATGGTGCCGAAAGGAATCCGGCGGTTTTCGCGCTGCTGATGCTTACCGGCCTCGGACAGTCTCAATTCAGCCGGGGGTACCGGGTATGGTCGGGTGTGCCACCCGGGCGATCACCGACGACGTGCGAGCAGGTACTCGTCGAGCGAGGCTACGCGGTCACGGTTCGGGATCGGCAGCTGGCGGCACCCGTCGTAGCGACCGAACAGGTTCTGGTATAGCTTGATCACACCCGATATCCGGGAGTGCGTACAAATGGGCACGGAGCGTAACGGATGGGAGTGGCGGCGTGGGGGGTGTAGAGTGAGGTGAGATCAGTGATTTGGTTACTCAGTTTGATCGACGTGCAAAAATTGGCCCGAAATCCAGAACAACTAATAAAATAGCGCCCTTCTTCCTCAGTAAGAAACAATTCATCTTCAGCTAATGTCAAACCATGTGTTTCCTATCAGATACCGTATCGTTCGGCTTCTTCCTCTTTCTCTATAGCCTCAATGACGAGCGTTTCGGGTAGTTCGAGGTACACCCATCCAGCAAAATGGGCCACCTCAGCGAAAAGTAGCGGCGTTGCTTCACCGTGGCTAATCACTTCAGAGTAGATCAGCGCGGCAGCGACGAAGATTGCTGAGAACGCAAGCACAGAATGGACATTCGGTACGAACTGAATTTTATGACCGAATGCTACAATATCAATCTCGAACAGAGGAGGACGGTTCCTGCTACTCTTATCTGATTCAGATGCCTGTTCTCTTTCTTCGTCACCATCGGTTGCTTGGTTCGGTTGTTCCATGTGGGATTCACCTATTTCTGCCGCCTGGCCGACATCATCTACTGCCACATGACACACTAAATGCTGTAATGATAAAAATAGACTGGTTTATACACTAATATAGAAGTAATATTATTAGAAAACGAGTTGCAACAATAGTCTTAGAGAGCATTCAGGCTCCCTGAGCTGCTCTACCGGCGTTTTTACTTCGTCCTGTGTATTTATCACTACTGTTCTGTAATCTATCTCTACAGCTTTTCTGATATAGCAGCACCCCCGCCGAAGTCAGAGACTAGATGGGAACAGGGACAAGAGAGAAACCAGTGGGCTTCCCGCAGCAGTTAGTCTCTGTTCTCTAACTTTTCAGCGACTCTTTCAGCGATACGATCCAAGGTTTCATCCTCCATTGACATATCCTCGCCGAGGACAGAACGCCGTACCGACGACTGCTCCCACTCCTTCTGTTCAGAGAGTACCATACTTTGTGTCTCAGCCTGCGGAACTGATAATCCACGGCCAGCTGGCTGCTCCGTATGATGCACTTGCTCTCGTTGCGGATCTTCTAGTGCTTGTTTCACGCCAGTGAGATCAGGACCGACATTATCAATGGCTTCCCGCAGACGTTCGACCGCTCTTTCCTTGTCTTCGATATCAGACGCCTCGGCAATCACCTCTAGGTCATCAGGATGCTGAAAAAGGTGGACACCGATGTAGTATTCTAACGCCTTTTCGTAGCTCCTACCCAATGGCCCTCTGATCTTGGCATGCTTGTGCTTGACAAGGCCCTTCACCAACTCGGCCAGATCTTTGTCAACACGTGCGCCTAGCTGTACCGTTGCGTCACCGTCATCGGAGTCATCCTCCGGATTTGTTTGGCTTTCCGTCATTAGTGATACCCTCGGGCGGGTAGTTGACACCCGAATGTGTACCTGCACACGTCTTATCTAACTACATCATCTTAAAAGTTAACTAAAAACGTCACGAGCCGTCTCATATTTGAGAAACAGTGGCCGTTATGACTGCTTAAGAGATTGAACTTCAGTTCCAAGTTTATCAAGAAATACTTTTAGGCACCCCAAATATGCGTTATCTCGTGATATTAGTAAACCAGTCCCACCTCTCTGGAATATTAAGACCGCGGCAGTAAATTTATTATTCGATAGTACAATGGCACAAAGGGATGATCCAAGAAACGCTCCCGAGGGCAGTGAACAACCTCGCGGAAGCTTGGGAGGGAGCTGGCCTGGACATCAGAGACTACCTTTTAGCGGGCTCCGTTCGTGACGCAATTAAGTTGGAACTCAGTGAACAGGGCGGGTTTCACTGGACTGTTTGTACGGACAAAGAGAGAATACTGGGTGCTGCCGGAGAGCACCTATCCCGGATTCACAACGTGCGGGTGAAAGCCCGCCAACACAATTTGGAGCTGGCGAAGGAACAGACAAGGCTCATTCTTCGTGTGAATCAAAACATCCGCGAATACATAGCACTCTGCGAAAAATTAGGTGTAGACTGGTCCGACGATATTCATGATCTGATGCGGACACGGCCTGGCCCGGCCCCTACGAAAACGACTACCGACGAATTTGATATTCATCTGTGTACTGAACTCCCACCTGTCCAGGAAGCTGTTGATATCGTTCATTCTAGTCTCGAAGAGATTCGCTGTTATTGCGGTGATAATCTTGCCAACTACCTCCAGGAGCAATTTGATGATGACCAACAGGACAAGGCAATCAAATATATTGAAGAGCTAATCATAATTGTTGTATACATCGGCCCTGTTGGCAGGTCAGAAGCTGAAACTCCAGAGTGGGCATTTCATCTCAAGGGTCGTGCTCTCCAACACGCACACGAGAAATTCGGCCTTGCTCGGGTAGCCAACGATGACCGATATCTATTCATCTAATGAGAGGATTCTGAGTGGGTCCGCTTCTACTCTGAAAACGTCTCAAACACTTCTGATGAGGCGATGGATCAATTCGAAGAAGAAATATTCGAGTGGGGTGAGGCAAATTACGGCGACCGAATTGACTCGAGTGAACTGAAGTTCGTCGACACGCAATCAGATGATGAGGACACCGAGCGAGTTCCACCGGAGGTGGAAGCTGGCCTCGAACCCGAATACGACTGCCCAGACTGCGACTACTACAAGACAGGGGTAACGACGGGGCCTCAGTCTTTCCTTGAGCATCTTCAGGAAGCACACGACTACGATCAGTCGGAAGCACACAGCATCCTGAACGGCTAACAACCAGCCAGGGCTCTACGAGCTCTTCTCCCGCTCGAATTATTTGTCAGTACGTTATATATGGATGAACGAAAGCATCCAGACGATCGATTTAGAAGTGGCCGTACAGATTTGTGAGATAATCAGCACTGCCATAGAAGTATATCGCTTCAGACGCGATAAGCGGGGGACGACCACGTTCTTCACTCGATGAGATGGGCGGACCGAGTCTATCAGAGTGGTTTGTCTCACGATTTACTTCTGAAGGTGAACAAGTCAGCATCTGCCAAGCGACTTCGGATCGCAACTTCGCCAACTCTTCAGGAATCATAGAATGGTGCCGAAAGGAATCCGGGGGTTTTCGCGCTGCTGATGCTTACTGGCCTCGGATAGTCTCTC
Organism: Haloarcula marismortui ATCC 43049; assembly: GCF_000011085.1. Classification (NCBI taxonomy): domain Archaea; kingdom Methanobacteriati; phylum Methanobacteriota; class Halobacteria; order Halobacteriales; family Haloarculaceae; genus Haloarcula; species Haloarcula marismortui. The sequence continues at coordinate 3,400 of NC_006389.1, read as the reverse complement.
ATGCAGCCCAAGGAGGGACTCGACGACAGGCCGCCTAAACAATCACCAGCAACAGGCGCACAAGCGGGCACTTGCTGAACAGTGTAGAGTCAGTATCGGTTCTGTTTTTATCCGTGCTTCCGGCCACCAAGCATACCGAAGCTTGCCCGAAACTGAAATTGACTACTCAAAGAGAGTATGGTGTTTCTGTTGACTGAGTGATACATTTACTACGCTATCCCCAATTTGATACGCAGGTACACATTATATGCACCTGAAAGGCAAAAAACTAATACGAGCCAGATAACCTGCAAATCACACTGATTCACATGAGGAACTGACCGTGGAAGATACAAACCTGTACCAATTCACCGACCTCGACTCCTTAGATACGCTGTTTGCCTGGGCCAATGAGGCAATCGAGCAGGAGGATAACCCGGTCCGGTCGCTTACGTTCATCGCTGAAGAGAAGCCAAAAGCGGTTTTCGCCAGTAACAGTCCGACCGGATTCTCTGTTGATATCGACGACAGGGGAGAATTCCTAAAACTTAGTCTTACACGGCGGATTCAGGGTTCTGGTGAGGACTACAATGAGGACGGCTACAAATTCCTCTCTGGTACGGTCTATGTCTTCAGTCACGAAGACACAGACGCATACACTGCCTTTGCCGTCTCTGACCGTGAGTTCTTCAATCAAGCTGTCCGGCGATATATCCAAGGACTCCCGCCATCTGTCTCAACCTCGTTCCTTTCGACTGATGAACTTCAGCAGCTCCTGAACAAGCTGAGTGACGACATCAACGGGAATCTCTATGTGACGAAAGGAGTCACCAAGTCACCTGTTGGTGACACTGAGGTCAAATACTTCGATAACAGCCGGTATTTCGAGCTGTTTAATCTCGAAGAAGTCAGCCAGCAGAACTCCTACGTCGACAAGATAGAGTTCGAGCTCCGGCAGTCCAGACACAAATTCAGTGGCCAGCTCTCCCGAAAAGGGGCCTCTCGCTACGTGAGCGGTAACCAGAGCATCTATTTCAAAAAGATCCTCCCCAGTTTGGCTACACTTCTCTCTAAGAAGGGAGAGTTATTCAACGACAAGGCCCGTGAATATGGTACCCGAGAGGCTGAGACGATCGAAATTACCTACGAAGAAGGAGCGATCAAAGGGCGTGAGGAAAACATCCGGCTGATAAACGCCTTGGAGGGGCTCAAACGGTCTTCGATTACGGTCTATCACAAGAATCCGTATATGCACGCATCGATTCTGGACTATGAAGACGGTACGAACGCGGATGTGTTTCTCACCTCGGACCGGCGTGTGAGCATCGTTCCTGGCTTCAATGCGTCACGAAAGTCTCTGTCTCGGATCTGCGATCGAATCAACCAAGGGTTCCTTGAGGGGGAAGTCATTGAAGGGCAAAATCGCAGTAAGGACCCAGAGGAGTACTTCGTCAAAGGGTGACCGGCGTGAGTGGACAAAACCAGTACGAGCGCTGTGTTGAGCAGGCCTTCGCAGAGTTTCGTGCCTACGACGAAGTTGTTGATATCGTAGCCGCTTGGGAACAGTTTCTCAGCGATATCAGCGTTGCCAGCGCGTTTGATTTTCAGTGGTTTCCCGATCCCATCACGACTGACACTGGCGCCGAACGAGCGCCAACGTTTATTTCGTCGCTCACATCAGAGTATGCCATCGTCGCTGATGTGATCCAAGAGATCGACAGTGATGCTCAGGATTTTCGGGAACGGTTAGTCCCGCTCACTGCCGTTGACACGGGCGATGTTGCGTACGACGGGATCTCGCCGGAGACCGTCGATGTCTGCCTGCTCATTGCCAGCGAACAGGCACAAGCTGCACGTGTCCATCTGGATTCTTTTGACGACGGGTTCCTCCAAGCCCCCAATGTCATCCCACTGGAGTTCAGTCTCATCGACCAAGACACGACACCGAAATACAAATTTGAGCGGATGTCGCTGGTCGGAGAGAATTTCCGGGACAAGTCACTGCCCACCCACGCCAGGATGAGTCCTCGTGTGTCTACAGATGGAGAGTTAGCTAGTATCCAGATCTCGATATCGGACTTTGATCGGCACAAAGCAACCGGCGTACTCTGCAATAAACAGCCACCAAGTCTCTATCTTGCCTGCCACATGTGGGATCGAGTGTTCTACGATCAGCTCAACGATAGTCAGCAAATCGAATGGCGGCGTGAAGATCCAGACCAGACACTCACCTTCGAAATTGAGGCGGGCTCCCTGGCAGACAAACTCAACGACTCCTACATTCCCAACGGCTCAGTCAATTCAGCCTGGGTCAATGATACACTGGACTACCTCTGTGTCGTCGAGACGGCTGAGAAGCTCACGGACTCCCGGTACAGAATTCAGTTCCGCAATCTTAGTGAAAAGCGGCGAGAGTACAAAGATGTCGTTGTCCGTGGTGGCGAATTTTCTGACCTAGCAATGTTGTTCGCGGGCTGGCACTGCGAGAACGAAGTCGAGCTTGAGCGGGGCGATCTGGATAAACTGACCGAGCCCACCGAGTCGGTGGGTGCCACAGATTCAGAAGATTATACACAACCCACGATCGGGGAATTCTGAACGGCTATGTCGAAGGATGATTCTTCCGAGGACGACGAACAGAATCCGCACCTGCACTTGTCAGAAAAGTACGACCGAATGGTTGAAAGCCAACTGAGTGCGCTTTCTAACGTCGATACGAACGCGTGGCGAGCTGCTCGCCTGATCGGGATTATACTCGGGGTCCTTCTAACCGGACTCTCGCTTATTGCTCAAGGCGAGAATCCAGCAGTAACGTTTTCGCCAGCCGTATTGATGTTCTTCGCTCTCGGCGTGATTTCGTTGCTTGTCTCGTTGGTATTCGCTGCGGTCAGTATCCTCAATGTAGAGGTTGGATACGGCCCAGGAACCCACCTTACGGATGGGTTGACCGAGGGGGATGTCAGCCCTGAGGCATACCCTGGCATCGTATCGAAGAACTTGGCAAAGAACATCGAGAAAAACAACCGCGTCCTGTCTGTGAAAGCGGACAAACTCCGGTATACCTACAACTTCCTCATAGTTGGCCTTATTTCGTTTTCTTCAGCCGTCGGGATTCTAATCATCTCGCCAAGCAGAGCGCTTACTATAATCGGGGGTCTCAGCTCAGGGGCAATAATGACAGGGATTACCTACTATATTCTCGGAAAAAAGTACGACATCGATAGCGAAGGTGTAGATTCCGTTGGTCAAGAGTAGTCCATTGTCGCCTCTTTCGATGCTAGCTCGCCCAGTCCGTCGCTACGATGTGTTGTTGCTCGGCCTGCAAGGGCGTGGCTGCACCGTCAGCCCAGCCAGTGCCAGTTCTCGAAGTGCCTCAGTTCGGGCGGCTACGGTGTCACATAGTTCGGCATCAAGGAATTGG